>JBEKGQ010000010.1:0-25769 GCA_050012715.1 Polyangiaceae bacterium | reverse complement strand
CGGCGACCCAGGTGCAGCACGCGTTCAGCGGCTCCTGCGCGGTGCACGACGACGTCGTCATGCAGCCGTTGCACTGCTGCAGGTTCGTGTCCTCGACGACGGGCGCGTTCGCGCACGAGGTCGTCGTGGTGGTGCCACCGTCCGTGCTCAGCGGAACGGCGCTGCTGCTGCAGGCGGCCGACGCTACGATCCCCAGAGCACCGACGACGAGAGAACGATCCCACCCTTTGGCCATGCTAGGGGGACCATAGTCGACAAATCCCGGGACGATGATCGCCGAGCGCGTCTCATTTTCCGATCACGTGGACGCGCGCGGCCGCCTCGGGCGGCACCCCGCGAGCTTGCGAGCGGACTGTCGGAGCCAGGCTCCGCCGGGAGGCTGGCTCGAGTCTTCTCGCCTATTCCGCGTGCGCGGTGCCGTTCGCCGCGACCATGCGCTCCGGAGCGGGGCGGACCTGGCCGAGCGAGTGGCGACCGATGAAGACCTTGCGATCGAAGGCGTCGAGGTTCTTGTGCGCGACGATCTGGTAGCAGGCTGCGCTGCCCTGAGCGCCGATGCGCCACGACCACGCGAGGAAGAGGTGCCAGAGACGGAACCAGCGCTCGCCGTACGCCTGGAGGATCGCGGCGCGGTTGCGGAGCCAGTTGTCGTGCCACTTCTTGATCGTGACCGAGTAGTGGATGCTGACGTTCTCGGCCGAGTGGATGTCGAAGCCGGCCTTCTCCATCGCGCGGCACATGTCGCTCAGCGGGAGCGACGCGTCGGCGCCGGGGAAGATGTACTTGTTCATGAAGAGGCCCCAGATCATGTCCTCCGGGCGCATTCCGACCGGGGGCACGCCCTGGCCGCCGCCGCGGCGCAGGCCCGCGAACTGGAGGAGGAACAGACCGTCGTCCTTCAGGAGGTCGTGCACCAGCTTGAAGTACTTGGGCAGGTTCTTGATGCCGACGTGCTCGACCATCTCGAGGCTCGAGATGCGGTCGTACTGGCGGCTCGGGATCGCGCGGTAGTCGAGGCACTCGATGCGCGCCTTGTCCGAGAGGCCGGCCTTGGCGATGCGCGCGTTGCCGAACGCGGTCTGCTTCTCGGCGATCGTGATGCCGGTCGTCTTCGCGCCGAAGTTCTTCGCCGCGTGGAGGGCGAGGGTGCCCCAGCCGCAGCCGATGTCGAGCATCTCGTCGCCGGGGCGGACCATCAGCTTGCGGCACACGAGGTCGAGCTTGTTGTCCTGGGCCTGCTCGACGGTCTCGTTCTCGTCGCGGAAAAAGCCCGACGTGTAGACCATGCGCTCGCCGAGGAACGCCTCGAAGAAGTCGTCGCCCCGGTCGTAGTGCTCGCGCACGATGCGCTCGTCCTGCGCCATCGAGTGGATGGCCACCTCGGGGATCATCCGGGTGACGAAGAACTTCACGTGGTCGTTGGTCAGCGTGAACTTGACGAGGCCGTTCCGTGCGTCGAGAAACGCCTCCATGTCGGGGATGTCGACGTCGCCGTCGAGGTACGCTTCGAAGAGCGTGGACATGGGGATCTTGCCGCCGGCGTAGCGAGCGGCGAGCTTCTTGTCGTTGAAGACGACGAAATCGGTCAGCTGGGTCACGGAGGCCTCTTCTCTTTTGCCGCTCCTGCCGAGGTGCCGCGCGGCGAGCGCCTTTGCGCCGGTGCAGAAACGAGGCCAGCAAAGAACCACGTGGACGCCCCTCGCGCAACCTCGGTTTGGCCGGTCGTGGGAAAAAGAGACGGTATGCTAGAGCGAGCTGCGTCGAGATCTACGCAATGAGAGGAGCGCGCTTCGCAGTCGTCACGGTTTCGTCATGCGTTGCCGTGACCGTCCCGCTCACCGTGTCGCCCGGCATTCACGCGCAGGAATCTCATCTCGACGGAGACCGAGCGGCGACCAAGGCCCATGCGAACGACCCGGCCCTCGCCCTGACGCTCGGTCGGGCTCTCCGGCGCGCCGGCCACCCGGTCGAGGCGCTGACGGAGCTCCGGCGCGGCATCGGCGTATCGGCGGCGAAGCTCGACGTGCTCGTGAGCCTCCACTGGGAGATCGCGCGCGTGGAGATGGATCGCCGCGATTTCGTGCAGACGATGACGACGTGCCAGGTGCTCGGCAAGCTGCCGGGCAGCGCGGCCGAGGGCCACGCGTGCACCGCGGACGCACACTTGCTGCAAGAGCGGTCGACGGCGGCGCTCGAGGAGACCACCGCCGCCCTGACGCGCGACCCGAGGTGCTACGAGGCGAAGCTCGCGGAGGGGCGCGCGCACGAGTTCGCGCTCGACACGGCCAAGAGCGAGGCCGCCTACCGCGCGGCGATCGCCCTCCGGCCCGACGCGCAGGAGCCGCGCGTCGGGCTGGGCCGCATGCTCTCCAGTCGCGGACGAAAGGACGACGGCGTGGCCGAGCTCCGGCGTGCGGTCCAGGTGGACCCCGACGGTCCCGAGGGCCTCTACGAGCTCGGGCAAGCGCTCGCGCCGAGCCCCGAGAGCATGGCGCTGCTCGACCACGCGACGCGCGAGCGCGCATCCTTCACCGAGGCGTGGCTGGCGCTGGGCACGCAGCTCCTCGCCGCCGGCCGAGTCGCGGACGCCAAGAAGGCGGCCGTCGCCGCCGAGCGCGGAGAGCCCTCGAGCGTGGCCCCGAAGATCCTCCTCGGACGGGCGGCGCTCGCCGAGGGGCACTCCGACGAGGCGGTGCGCGCCGGCGAGGCGGCGCTGAAGATCATGGCCAACTCGGCGGCGGGAAAGCTCCTGGTCGCGGACGGCAACGCGAGCAAGGGCGAGATCGACCTGGCCCTCGAGGCCTACCAGGCGGCGTGGGGGCTCGATCACGGCGACCCCACGCCGCTCGTTCACGCGACCGAGGCGTGTCACGCCGCGGGTCGGGACACGAGCGCGAAGGCCTTCGGGCTCAAGGCGGCGCAGGAGTTCCCGCGGTGGGGACCCGCCTGGGCGGCCCTCGGCGATGCCCTGGCGGCGCAGGGCGAGAAGGCCGCGGCGAAGGACGCGTACCGGAAGGCGCTCGCGGGCGAGGGGCCCGTGCCGCGCGACGCGATCCAGAAGAAGCTGAGCGCTCTCCCGTGAGCCATGGGACGAGTCACGTGACTGCGGGGCGATGACATGGCGACCCACCTCCTCGTCGGGAACCCGACCGCGCAGAGCGGCAAGAACGCCGAGCGCATCGAGCGGGCGGTGCGCGGGCTCGCCGCCGCCGGCGTGGCGTGCGACGTGCTGGCGACGCTCCCGGGCGGGGCGACCATCCCCGCCCTCGCCGAGCGCCTCCGCGGCGCGGGGCATCGATGCGTCATCGCCATGGGCGGGGACGGGACGTTTCGCGAGGTCGCCTCGGGGCTCCTCGAGAGCGGGCGCAGCGAGCACGTGGCGATGGCCATGCTCCCGACTGGAACCGCGAACGACCAGGGACGGAGCTTCGGCCTCGACGCGGGCGACGCCGCGCTGGAGAGAAACCTCGAGGTCGTGGTCGCCGGGCACGAGACCCGCCTCGACGCGGGGAAGCTCACCACGGCGGGGAGCTCGGCGTGGTTCTTCGACTCGGCGGGCTGGGGCATCAGCGCGCGCGTCCTGCGCGCCAGGAACGAGGATCGCGCCCTCATCGACGAGCACGCCCCGCGGCTGAAGAGCTTCTACCGCGACCACCTCGTCTACGCGGGGGCGCTCATGCGCGTCTTTCTCGAGTCGTACGTGGTGGACGACACCTTCACGGCGGAGGTGGAGGCCGAGGGCGCGGACGGGCAGCGCTTCGTCCTCGAAGGGCTGACGGACCTCATCGTGAAGGGCACGCGCGTCTACGGCGGCGCGTGGGTCTTCGACCGGACGAGCCGCCACGACGACGGCCTCTTCGAGATGGTGCCCTTCCGTGGAAAGCTCGACTGGATGTCGAAGGCCATCGTCGACCTCGACGGCAACCCGGTGACCGAGGAGATGCTCAACACCGTCGGCGTCGAGCACTCCCACCCGTTCCGGTTCGCGCGCGCGACGGTGACCCTCAGGTGGCCCTCGGCAGGCGCCGCACCCGCCGCGCAGATCGACGGCGAGGAGCACTCCGCCGCCGATCGCGCGACCATCGAGGTCGTCCCCCGCGCCGTCCGCCTCGTGGTCCCCTGACGGGGCTCAGCGCGCGACGGCGGAGTCGCAGTCCATCATCGCGCGGACGTTGTCCGTGCTCGCGAAGCAGACCGCGTCGACGTACTTGACGTGCTTCTCGCAGTCGCTCACCCAGGAGCCGGCGCCGACGCCGGAGATGACCTCACCGCACCAGCCCTCGATGGTGGCGATGCGCGTGTTGTTCGAGTGGCACGTATCGATGATCGACTGACCGAGCTGCTCGCACTCCTCGTGGCTGAGGGGGCGGTTCGCCTTGCCGTCCGCGGGCTGACTCGCGGTGGCTCCCTCGGACGTCTCGTGGACGCTCTGGGCGGCGGGTGGCGGTGAGGAAGCACACGCCGCCGTCGTCATGAGTACCATCAGGGCGGAGAAATACGCTGTGGGTCGCATCAGGTAACCCGTAGCACTTCATCGACGGTAGTCACCCCCGATTGAATCTTGTGGAGGCCGGCCCGGCGCAGGCTGGGGATCCTCCGGCGGACGTAGATCTCCCGGTAGGCCTTGGCGGGAGCCTTCGCCTTGACGAGCTCCCGGAGGTCGTCGTCGAGCTCGACGACCTCGAAGATCCCAGTCCTTCCGCGGTATCCGGTGCGCATGCACTTGTCGCAGCCCTGCGGGCGCACGATGTCCGAGCCCGCCGGGAGCATCAGCTCGTCGCCGTCCCAGACGTCTCGATCGAGCTTCGCGGGGCGCTTGCAGTGGGGACAGGCGACGCGAACGAGACGCTGCGCGAGCACCGCGGAGAGGGCGTTGGCGACGATCCACGGCTCGACCCCCAGGTCGACCAGCCGGACGATGGTCTCGACCGTGTCGGACGTGTGGAGCGTCGAGAGCACCAGGTGCCCGGTGAGGGCCGCCTGCATCGCGATGCCCGCGGTCTCCGAGTCGCGCATCTCGCCGACGAGGATGACGTCCGGATCCTGCCGCAAGATGGCCCGCAGGCCGGTCGCGAACGTGAAGCCCGTGCGGAGGTTCACTTGCCCCTGCGTGAGGCCGTAGAGCTCCACCTCGATGGGATCCTCGAGGGTGACGACGTTGACCTGCTTCGGGTCGATGAGCTGCATCAGCGCATAGAGCGTGGAGGTCTTGCCGGCCCCCGTCGGACCGCTCGTCACGACGAACCCCTGCGGGCGTCCGAGCACATCGCGCAGCGTCTCGCGGGCCACGTCCTCGAGGCCGAGCTGCTCGAAGGGGATGATCTGCTGGCTGGACAGGATCCGGAGGACGACCTTCTCGCCCTGGGACGCCGGGAAGGTCGACACGCGGAGCTGCACGCGCTTGCCGCCGTCGAGATCGATCGCGATCTGCCCGTCCTGGGGCAGCCGCCGCTCGGCGATGTCCATCTTGGCGAGCACCTTCACCCGGGAGACCACGTTCGGCGAGACGGAGAGCGCGATGGGCTGCACGTCGACCAGCGTGCCGTCGACGCGCAGGCGCACGTGCATCATGTCGTGCTTCGGCTCGAGGTGGATGTCGCTCGCCCGCTGCGCCACCGCGAGGCGAACGAGCTCGTTGACGAGGACGACCGCGTCGCCGGTGATGGGCTCGAGCCGCGGGGTGGCCATCTACTTCTTCTTCCTCCCCACGTCCTCCGCGTCGAAGGCGGCGGGGCACACGTCGCTCACGCTGCACTCGTCGCACTCGGGCTTGCGGGCGAAGCAGCAGCGGCGGCCGTGGAAGATGAGCACGTGGCTCGTGTGGTCCCACTCCTTGCGCGGCAGGATGGCGCAGAGGTCCTTCTCGATCCTCTCGGCGTCGGTGTTCTTCGTCCAGCCGAGGCGCTGGCTGACCCGCATCACGTGGGTGTCCACGACGACGCCCTCGGGCTTGTTCCAGAGGACGCCGAGGACGACGTTCGCGGTCTTCCGGCCGACGCCGGGGAGGGCCACGAGCTCGTCCATCGTCTGCGGGACCTCGCCACCGTGCTTCTCGACGAGGGCCCGCGCCAGGCCCGAGAGCGACTTCGACTTCATGCGGAAGAAGCCCAGCGTCGACACGAACGGCTCGAGGTCGATCGGCTCCGCGGCGGCCATCGCCTTCGCATCGGGAAAGCGCGCGAAGAGCTTGGGGGTCGCCTTGTTGACGCCGACGTCCGTCGTCTGGGCGCTCAGCACCACCGCGCACAGGAGCTCGAAGGGCGACCGGAAGTCGAGCTCGCAGTGTGCGGTCGGGTGCTGCTTGCCGAGGCGGGCGAGGGTCTTCGGAGCGATCCCGGGGGCTCGCTTCAGGCGCTCGCGCCGCTCCTTCGCGGTCAGCTCGGGCGGCGCGGTTCCCTTGGGACGGGCGGCGGCCACGGTCAGTTCAGATCGCTGGCCGGCGGCGGGGTGCTCCCTCCGCCCCCGTCGTCACCGCCCGGAGGTGGCAGCATGCTCTCCCCGGTGCCCTCGAGGCCCTCGGCGCCGCTCTCGGCCAGCCGCTCGAGCGCCACGATGCGCTCGTCGTCCGCGGTGTTCATGATGCGCACCCCTTGGGCGTTGCGGCCCGTCTCCCGGATCTCGTCGACCCGCGTCCGGAGCGTCTGCCCGCGGTCGGTGATGAGCATCACCTCGTCGCCGTCCTTCACCAGCTTGATGCCGACGACGGGGCCGTTCCGCTCGCTCGCGTCGATGAGGATGATCCCCTTGCCGCCGCGGTTCTGCTGGCGGAACTCCTCGATGTTCGTCCGCTTGCCGTAGCCGTTGGAGCACACCGCGAGGACGTGCGGGCGCTCGGGGCTGCTCGCCTCCATGCCGACGACCTCGTCGCCCTCGGCCAGGTCGATGCCCTTCACGCCGTAGGCGGGGCGGCCCATCGGGCGGACCTGCTCCTCGGGGAAGCGGATGCTCTGGCCGTTCTTCGTCGCGATGAGCATGTCGCGCGTGCCGTCGGTCAGCGCGGCGTTGAGCAGCATATCGCCGTCGTCGACCTTCAGCCCGATGATGCCCTTCTCGCGGAAGTTCTCGTACTCGGTGACCTCGGTCTTCTTGATCTGGCCCTTCTTGGTCAGCGTCACCACGAACTTGCCGCTCTCGATCTTCGGCACCTCGACGATGGCCTGGATCTTCTCGCCCGGCTCCATGCCGATGAAGTTCACGATCGCGCGGCCCTTGCTCGTCCGACCCGCCTGCGGGATCTCGAACACCTTCTTGACGTAGACCTTGCCCTTGTCGCTGAAGAAGAAGACGTAGGCGTGGGTCGACGCCACGAAGAGCTGGGTCACCCAGTCCTCCTCGCGCGCCTCCATGCCGATGCGACCCTTGCCGCCGCGCTTCTGGGCCCGGTAGTCCTTCGGCGTCGTCCGCTTGATGTACCCCGCGTGGGAGATGGTGACGACCATGTCCTCCTGCGCGATGAGGTCCTCCTCCTGGATCTCCGCGTCGTTGTCGACGATCTCGGTGCGGCGCTTGTCGGCGTACTTGGTCTTGATCTCCTCGAGCTCCATCACGATGACGTCGTCGAGGAGCTTCGGGCTGGCGAGGATGGCCCGGTACTTGGCGATCGCGTCGCACAGCTCGCCGTACTCGGTGGCGAGCTTCTCGTGCTCGAGCCCGGTCAAGCGCGAGAGGCGCATCTCGAGGATGGCCTTCGCCTGACGCTCGCTGAGGCGATAGGGCGTCTTTCGCTTCGTCTCGTCGATCTCGCTCTGCGGGCGCCCCGCGCGCTTCACGAAGGCCTCGAGGCCCTGGAGCGGCAGCGCCATGAGGGCCCGGCGCGCGACGTCCGGATCCGCGCTCTCGCGGATCGTCTTCACGACGAGGTCCACGTCCGTCACCGCGACCCCGAGGCCCTCGACGATCTCGCGCTGCTCTTCCGCCTTGCGCAGCTCGTAGCGCGTGCGCCGCGTGACGACCTCGCGCCGGTGCGCGATGAACGCCTCGAGCATCTCCTTGATGTTCAGGATCGCGGGGCGACCCTGGAGGATGGAGAGGTTGATGACGCCGAAGGACGACTGCAGATCCGTCTGCCGGTAGAGGTGGTTGATGACCACCTGGGGGATGACGTCCTTCTTCAGCTCGATGACGAGGCGCATGCCGTCGCGATCGCTCTCGTCGCGCACCTCGCCGATGCCCTCGAGCTTCTTGTCGCGCACGAGCTCCGAGATGCGCGCGGCGAGGCGCGCCTTGTTCACCTGGTAGGGCATCTCGGTGACGACGATCTGCTCCTTCTCGCCGCGACCCGGGGACTTCTCGACGTCCATGCGCGCGCGCATGATGATCGTCCCGCGCCCGGTGCGGTACGCCGCCTCGATCCCCGCGCGCCCGTAGACGAGCCCCGCGGTCGGGAAGTCCGGCCCGGGAATGACGCGCATGACGTCGTCGATCGTCGTCCCCGGCTGGCGCATGAGCATGATGGTCGCGTCGACCACCTCGCCGAGGTTGTGGGGCGGGATGTTGGTCGCCATGCCGACCGCGATGCCGCCCGTGCCGTTGACGAGGAGGTTCGGGATGCGCGAGGGGAGGACCACCGGCTCCTTCAGCCGGTCGTCGAAGTTCGGGATGAAATCGACGCACTCCTTGTCGATGTCCGCGAGGAGCTCCATCGCGAACTTCGTGAGCCGCGCCTCGGTGTAGCGGTAGGCGGCCGCCGGATCGCCGTCGACCGAGCCGTAGTTGCCCTGGCCGTCGATGAGCGGGTAGCGCATCGAGAAGCCCTGGGCGAGGCGGACCATCGCGTCGTAGACCGACATGTCGCCGTGCGGGTGGTACTTGGCGAGCACGTCGCCCACGATGCTCGCGCTCTTCCGGTAGCCGCTCGTCGGGACGAGGCCCTGCTCGTACGCGCTGTAGAGGATGCGCCGGTGCACCGGCTTCAGCCCGTCGCGAATGTCCGGGATGGCGCGCCCGATGATGACGCTCATCGCGTAGTCGAGGTACGACGTGCGCATCTCCTCCTGGATGGAGATGGGAATGCGCTGGTTGGGCGAGGAGCCGGGCGGCGGCGGGTTCGGCGGGTTGGGCGGCGATTCGGCCATGCGTCAGCCGTGTGTCTAGTCGCTCTCGCGGAGGCGGTCGAGAGGCGAGACGCTATGCTCGGGCGGCATGAAGGTGCCTCACTTTCACCGTCTGGAAGTGGTCGCCGTCATGGTGCTCACCGTTGCCGTCTGGGGGTACGACCAGTCGCTCGGCCCGATGGGCAGCATGCTCTTCTCGGAGCAGTGGGGCGCGGTGCCGGCGCGCATGGTGGCGGCCTGGCACACGCTGCGCGCGGAGGGGCTGAGCCGCGACGTCCTCGACGCCGCGCTCCCGCTCGTGACCGCGAACTACCTCCACGCGAGCTTCATGCACCTCGCGATGAACATGCTCTTCTTCTGGATCTTCGGGAACGCGCTCTCGGAGGCGGCCGGGCGGGCGCTCTTTCTGGCGCTCTACTTCCTCGGCGGCATCGTCGCGGTGCTCGTCTACGTGCGCACGAACCCCACGTCGGAGATCCCCATGGTCGGCGCCTCGGGCGCCATCGCGGCGCTCGAGGGGGCGTACTTCGTCTTCGCGTACCGCTGGGAGCTCCCGCACGCCCACGTCTGGCCCCTCGACGGCCCGGTGGCCCCGTGGCGGCTCGGCGTCGTGGCCCTCATCGGGTTCTTCCTGGATACACAGGCCTTTTTCGGTCGGGTGCACGACACGACGGCCTACGGCGCCCATGTGGGCGGCTTCCTCGGGGGGGCCCTCATGGCCATGGTCGCCGCGACCGTCCTGCGCCCCCGGTTCCGCCGGCGGGACTGATTCCCCCCTGGAAAAGACAGCCCTTTACCGAATCCACCGAATGCGCGCACGATGCGTCCGTCCAACAAGGAGGCTCGAGCATGAATCGCAGGGTTTGGTCGATGGGGCTGGCGCTTGCAGCGCTTCTGATCCCGGGTGCGGTGGGAGTGGCTTGTGGGGGTTCCACGGCTGCGCCCGCCAACACGGCGGCCGGGGGCAGCGCGTCGACGTTCCCGCTGGGGAGCACGGCGGAGGAGGAGCTCACCCCCGAGGCCGAAGAGGTGCGTGCCTTTCACCGCCATCACCACATCGGGTTCATCGGCTTCGCGCTCGTGAGCATCCCGTCGCTCGGCTTGCCGCCGGCCGAGGTGGCGCAGGTCGACGCGATCCGCGCCGACATCAAGGCGAAGTTCCAGCCGGCCCACGAGGCCGAGGCCGCGCTCCTCAACGTGCTCGCCGACGGCGTCGCCGCCGGAGCCATCGACCAGGGCAAGGTCGACGCGGCCATCGCGAAGGTCGTCGAGGTCTCGACGCAGATGGACGACGTGACGAACGACGACCTCACCAAGCTGCACAACGTGCTCACGCCGCCCGAGCGCCAGGCGCTGGCGCTCAAGGTCCAGGCTCACTACATGCTCTGGGAGCGCGCCAACGCCGATCAGTCGGCCCAGCCCGATCAGGAGCAGGAGGGCGGCCACATCGCCCACCTCGCCAAGCTGCTCGCGCTGACGCCGGACCAGGTCCAGAAGATCGACGCGGCGTTCACCGCGTCGATCGCCGCCGCCTTCGCCGCGAAGCACTTCGACGCGGCCGCCGCCGAGGCCCACCTCAACGCCTTCGTCGACAAGTTCACCGCCGATCAGTTCGACGCCAAGACGCTCACCACCGCCGACAGCGCCAACTCCAACGTCACCGGGTGGGGCGCGGGGCGGATGGTGAAGCTGTACCAGGCGGCGCTGCCCATCCTTTCCGCCGACCAGCGCACGAAGCTGGCGGGTGTCCTTCGAGAGCACGCGACCAAACAAGAACTCAACTGAGGAAAGCCATCATGAAACGTTCCATCTCGTCGCTACTCATCGCGGCTCTGCTGCCGGTCGGAGCCGCCGTCGCCGTGCTGTCGACGTCGACCGACGCCCAGGCTCAGCGCTGGGGCGGGCCGTC
Source organism: Polyangiaceae bacterium (assembly GCA_050012715.1). Lineage (GTDB taxonomy): Bacteria > Myxococcota_A > Polyangia > Polyangiales > Polyangiaceae > Palsa-1150. The sequence continues at coordinate 14,807 of JBEKGQ010000010.1, read as the reverse complement.
ACCCGCGTACGTCGCCCGGTACCGCCCCGTCTATTACAACGGGTACGCGCACTACTATTACGGCGGGCGGTGGACGTACTACCGCCCCGGCTACGGCTGGTACGGCTACGCGACGCCGCCCGGCGAGATCTGCCACTACGCGTACGACTACTACGGCGACCGCTCGGTTCACTGCAACTGAGGCCCACCCGCACCGAAGCTCGAGCGCGCTCGCGCCGAGCTCGCCAGCGGACACGACGAGGCCCTCTACCCTGCGGGTGGAGGGCCTTTCGTGCATGAGGCGGCTCGAAGAAACGTGGCCCGGCCCGCTTGCGGTCCGGGATCGAATGCGCGCACGATGCGCCCCGTCTAACAAGGAGGCTCGAATGAATCGCACGCTTTGGTCGGGTAGCTTGGCGCTGGCGGGATGGATCATGCTCGGGGTCGCCGGCGCCGGGTGCGGCAGCAGCGCCACGCCCGCCACCACGGCGACCGCCGGCACGCCCGACGTTTCGCCCGCCGGCACGGTCGCGACCGATGACGACGACGCCGTCTCGGCCGACCTGAAGGTGCACCATCGCAACCACCACCACGGCGGGTTCGCGATGTTCATCCTGATGGCGGCCGACACCGTCGGGGCGACGCCGGAGCAGCAGGCCGCGATCGACAAGATCAAGGCCGATCTCCACGCGAAGATGGGGCCCGCGCACGAGGCGGAGAAGGCCCTGCTGACGACTCTCGCCGACGGCGTCGCGGCGGGGAACATCGACATGGCGAAGGTCGACGCCGCCGTCACCGGGGTCGCCGCGGCGGCCGGACAGGTGCACGCCGCCACGGCGGACGCGGTCAACCAGCTCCACGCGGTGCTGAGGCCCGAGCAGCGCGCCGCGCTCGTCGACAAGGTCGAGGCGCACTGGCTGCTGTGGAAGAACGCGAACGCCGACGAGGCGACGGCCCACGAGCACGAGGAGGGCGGCCGGATCGCCCACATGCAGAAGGAGCTCGGGCTCTCGGCGGATCAGGTCGAGAAGATCAAGGCCGGCTTCACCGCGCAGATGTCGGCGGTGAGCGCGGCGCAGGGCAAGTTCAACGCGGCCGAGGTCGACGCGCACATGAAGGCCTTCGGCGCCGCGTTCACGGCGGACCAGTTCGACTCGAGGTCGCTCACGTCGGCCGACGGGACGAACGCGCACATGGCCACGTGGGGAGCCACGCGCATGGCGCGCTTCTACGAGACGGTGAGCCCGACGCTCACCCCCGAGCAGCGCGCGAAGCTGGCGGCGCTCATCCGCGAGCACGCCACGCATCAGCACGGACACGAAGGCAAGTGAGGAGAAACACCATGAACCGGACCATCAAGTCGCTCGTCTTCGCCACCGCCCTGCCGCTCGTCGCGACGGTCGCGGTCTGCGCTTCCCCCGGCACGGCGCAGGCGCAGTACTACCGCCCGCCGCCCCCGGCGTACGTCGCGAGCTACGAGCCCGTCTATTACAACGGGTACGCGCATTACTACTACGGCAACCGCTGGTACTACCGCGACCACGGCGGGGCCTGGCAGTACTACAACCACGAGCCGGCCTACTTCGGCGCGTACCGAGGCGGCTGGGAAGCACGCCGCCACTCCTGGCGCTGACTCACTCGCCGCGCACGATCGGGCCATTCCTCCGTCACGGAGGGATGGCCCGTCGTCGTTCCATGCCTGGTCAGGCGCGCACTCGGATGCGGAGGAGCACTCTCCCTGCCGTGGGTAGGTGCTCCTCCAGGCTTGCCTCGGTGCTCCTCCAGGCTTGGGTAAGCGTTCCTCCGGGCATGGGTAGGCGTTCCTCCAGGCATGGGAAGGTGCTCCTCCAGGCTTGGGTGAGCGTTCCTCCGGGCATGGGTAGGCGTTCCTCCAGGCATGGGAAGGTGCTCCTCCAGGCTTGGGTAGGCGTTCCTCCGGGCCTGGGAAGGTGGCCCTCCAGACTTGGGAAGGTGGCCCTCCAGACTTCGGAAGGTGGTCCTCCAGGCCTGGGAAGGTGGTCCTCCAGGCCTAGGAAGGTGGTCCTCCAGGCTTGGGTACACGCTCCTCCAGGAATGAAGGATTGGCCGCAGAGGCGCAGAGGCGCAGAGCAGTGAGCTTGGAGGACGGTCATCCCCCCCTCCTCCCGCTGCGGCTCAGCGCCTCTGCGGCCAGTCTCCTCTTCGTCGGTGCGCTAAATCGACGAGCGCGATCCTCGACCGAGACGAGAGCAAAGGAGAGTAGGAGGCGAGGAGAAGGAAGGAGGTCTTGGGTCGAGAATCCGCGACCATCTCTCTCTCCTTTCCTCCTCCCCTCCTTTGAAGCTTCTTCTGCTCTTGTATCGAGGATCGCGCTCGGTCATTTAGAAGAAGTTGCCGATGGTGAACTCGAAGTCGCTGTGATGCTCGTAGGGCAGGGGAGCCAGCGGGAAGCCCCACTCGAACCGCAGCGGACCGAGGGGCGAGAACCACCGGATCCCGAAGCCCGTCGACGTCCGCAGGAGGCCCAGGCTGTTCGGGAAGTTGAAGCACGGCTGCACCACCTGGTCGAACTGGGGGGCCGGCGTCGTCTTGCAGAACTGGCTCTCGAGGTTCCACGCGTTGCCGGCGTCGAAGAACACGACGCCGCGGATGCCCACCTTGTCGATGATCGGGAACTCGAGCTCGAGGTTCTCGTAGGCGTCGAGGTTGCCGCCGATGTTGGCGCCGTTGCTGATGGGCGCCGAGTTCGGGTCGAGCGACGACGTCAGCGGCAGGCGCGGCCCGATGCTGCGCAGGTAGAAGCCGCGCACGTCGAGGATGCCGCCGAGGAAGTACCGCTGGAAGATGGGGACGCCCTGCGGATCGGGGCTCGTGATGAGGCCGACGTCGGTGTTCAGCTTGAGGACGAAGCCCGACCCGGGCATCCCGTTGCCGCCGCCGAGGGGGTAGTAGAAGCGCCCCGTGAAGTGGTTGCGGATGTAGTTGAACTGGCTGCCGAGCAGCTCGGTCGCGATCTCGGTCGACGCCTGGAGGAAGATGCCCGACGTCGGGAAGAGCCGGTTGTCGCGCGTGTCGTACGTGATCGTCGGGCGGAGGGACGCGACGCGCCCCGAGTTGAAGAGGTTGGCCAGCGGGAGCTGCTGGAAGACGCTCACGAAGCCCGGCGTGGCGCCGAAGAGCGTGTTCGTCGACGGCGACGTGTCGACCGAGTCCCACTCCAGCGTGCCGGTGAGGCTGAGGCGCAGCCACGGGTTGATGAGCGCGTAGCCGAAGGTGAGCGACCCGCCGACGCTCCGGCGGGCGAAGTCCGGGAAGACGTAGAGCGTGTCGTAGAGCTCGGAGCTCATGTTCCAGAGCGAGTCGAGGAAGTACGGCTCGAAGAACCGGAGCGTCACGAGCTGCCGCAGCGCCGACACCTGCGCCTGCAGGGCCAGCGACTGCCCGTTGCCGAAGAGGTTCGCCTGCTGCACCTGCGCGGTCGCGATGAAGCTCTCGATCGAGCTGAAGCCGGCGCCCACCTGGAACGTGCCGGTCGGCTTCTCGGTCACCTCGATGTTGACGATGATCTTGTCCGGCGACGACCCCTGCTCGGTCGACACGTCGACGCGGTCGAAGTACCCGAGCGCGGTGATGCGCCGCTTGCTGGCTTCCATGCCGGTCTCGCTGAAGAGGTTCCCCTCCTCGATGACGACCTCGCGCCGGATCACCTTGTCCCGCGTCTTCGTGTTGCCCTTCACCTCGATGCGCTCGATGTGCACCGGCGGCCCGCGCTTGATCGGCACCACGATGTCGACCTGCTCGTGGATCGGGTCGAGCTCCGTCTCCGGCTCCGCCTCGACGTTCGCGAACCCCGCGTCGCGGTAGAGGGTGCGCACCGACTGGAGCTCCTTGATCAGCTCCGCGCGGTTGAAGAAGTCCCCCGACTGCTCGTGGACCATGAGGCGGAGCGCGCGGCGGCCGCCGAGGGGCTCCACCTCCTTGCCCTCGTTGTCGCGCTCGTAGATGCGAAGCTGGCGGATCTTGTAGCGGGGCCCCTCGTGGATCGTGAGCGCGATGTCGATGCCCTCGCGATCGGGCGTCAGCATCACCCGCGGCGTGCCGATCTGCACGCTGAGGTAGCCCTTGTCGTAATACATCGCGCTCAGCAGGAGCACGTCGCGCTCGAAGACGTCCTGCCGGTAGGGGCCGCCGGAGCCGAAGGCGAAGAAGCCGCCGTTGCCGGTCTGCATCGTGTCGCGGAGCTCGCTGTCCGAGATGTGCTCGTTGCCGATGAAGGTGATGCGCCTCACCGTCACCGGCTTGTGCTCGACGATCTTGAACTTGACGATGACCTCGTTCTCGCGCTGCTGGACGATCGTGTAGTCGACGTCGGCGAGGAAGAAGCCCTTCTCGGCGTAGGCGTCCTTGATCTTCTGCACGCTCCGGCGGACGGCCGGGATGCTCAGGATCGTGTTGGGCTTGAGCTCGACGGCCTCGTTCAGCTTGTCGTTGTCGAGCTCGTCGTTGCCCTCGTACGTGATCTCCTTGATGTTCGGCCGCTCGCGCACGATGAAGCGGAGAACGATGCCCTTGTCGTTCGTCGTCAGATCGACCTGGATGTCCTCGAAGAAGCCCGAGTCCCACAGCGCGTGCACGTCGCTCGTCAGGTTCTCGACCTTGAAGAGGTGACCGGGCTTCTCGCGCAGGTACGAGAGCACGTCGTCCCGCCCGACGCGCCGGTTGCCGACGATCTCGAGGCTGCCGATGGGGAGCCCCTCGGATTGCTCGGCGAGGGTGGGCGGCAGGCGGATCTGCGGTCCGCTCGCGGCAGCGGCGGCCGCCTGCGCCGCCGCGGCCTGGGCGGCGGGGTCGGCGGGAGCGGCTCCATCCGGCGCGCCGCCGTCGGCCGAAGCGGCCGGCGTGGGGGCACCGCCATCGGGAGAGCCGCGCCCCACCGGGGCGGCCTGGGGGTGCCCGCCCGCGGCTGCGGGAGGCGCACCGGCGTCACCGCCCGCCGCATGCGCCGGGAAGGCGCAGAGGAGCACGCAGAGGACTGCGGCTAAGACGGCGAGACAAGTTCGCATCGAGGTTGCGCGGCGCGCAAAAGTCGTACGCTCGTAGCGCACGCCTGTGTCTCAGGTCAACCCGACCGACGTCCCGACAGTCGCGCGCCCGCGCCACCAGATGAAAGAGGCGAGGGCGAAAGTGATCGGGACCGCCAGCATGGCCCAGGCCATCGGGGCGTGGTCGGCCACGAGGCCGATGAGGGGAGGGGACCAGAGGTCGCCGAGGAGGTGGCTGGCGAAGATGCTGAGGGCCATGGCGCTGGCCCGCAACGCCGGCGGCACACTCCGCAATATCGCGACGTTGAAGGGGCCGCCCGGGATGAAGAGGGCGATCTGGCAGGGCAGGACGATCGCGAAGAAGAGGTTGCCGGTGCTGGCCCCGAGAGCGGCCGCGGCCAGTGGGGCACCGAGCCCCGTCGCGATGGCGGAGACGGTCAGGTTGCCTCGGGCGATGAGGGCGTCGGCGGTCTGTCCGCGGGTGGCGCGGTCGCCGAGGCGGCCCCCGACGAGCGTCCCGATGGCGCCCCCGGCGACCGTGACGAGGCCGAAGACGAAGCTGGCGTGCCCGGTCTCCATGCCGTACTGCGCCGCGACGTACTTGGGAGCCCAGTACCCGAAGCCGCCGATGGCGAAGGTGTAGGCGCACTGGCCGAGCACGAGGGCCCGGTAGAGGGGCACGCGGGCGAGCTTGCGGGCGGTGTGGAGCAGGTTCGTCCGCTCCGTCAGGGCGCGGCGCGCCGGCTCCTGGATGAGGAGGCACAGCATGCCGAGCGCGATCCCCGGCCCGCCCGCCACGAAGAACGCGTGCCGCCAGCTGTGGGTGGCGTGCTCGACGGCGCCCCCGGTGAGGTAGCCGAGGGCCGAGCCGACGGGGATGGCGGTGTAGAAGATGGCGAGCCAGCTCCCCTTCTTTTCGGGGGGGGCGACCTCGTCGATGATCGTCGGCGCGATGGTGACGTAGCTCGCCTCGCCGACGCCGACGACGGCGCGCGCCAGGAGGAGCGTCCACGCGTTCGTGGCGAGGCCGGTGGCGACCGTCGCGACGCTCCAGACGACGACCCCGAGAACGATGAGCGCGCGCCTTCCCCCGGGGCCCGCGCGATCCGACCAGTGCCCGAAGAGGGGGCTCGTGACGAAGAACCCGAGGAGGAACACCGTGGCGAGAGAACCGCCCACGAAGTTGGAGAGTTGCAGCTCGTCTTGAAGGGGCTTCAACACCGCCGACAGGACGTACCGGTCCAGGTAGTTGAGGAGGTTCAGCGCGGTCAGCAGGGCGAGGATCGCCTTGGGGTTCTTGATCACGCGCGACGCACGATACGGCAGAAACTTGGCCGCCTGGGACGCCGTGTGATTGGTCGGTGGGGGAGGAGGCTCTGCGCGCCCGTGCTTGACACCCGTTCACCCGACCAGCTAGCGGGAGGCACTGTGACTGAAGAAGTAGTCCCCAAGCGCAGGGCCACCGCCGAGACGATGGCGTCGCGGCAGCGCGAGATCTCGGTGAGCGAGTTCTTCACGAAGAACCGGCACCTCCTCGGGTTCGACAACCCGGCCAAGGCGCTGCTGACGACGGTGAAGGAGGCGGTCGACAACTCGCTCGACGCCTGCGAGGAGGCGGGCATCCTCCCGGAGATCCTCGTCCAGATCATCGAGGTGCAGCCGGCGACCGCGGCCAACCAGCCGTCGAAGTTCCGGGTCGTCATCGAGGACAACGGGCCCGGCATCGTGAAGCCGCAGATCCCGAAGATCTTCGCGAAGCTCCTCTACGGGTCGAAGTTCCACCGCCTCAAGCAGTCGCGCGGGCAGCAGGGGATCGGCATCAGCGCCGCGGGCCTCTACGGGCAGCTGACGACGGGCAAGGCGGTGGTGATCACGAGCCGGACGGGCAAGGGGCGGCCCGCGTTCAAGATCGATCTCCGCATCGACACGAAGCGAAACCAGCCCGACGTCGTGAGCGACGTGACCGTCGACTGGGACAAGGAGCACGGCACGCGGGTGGAGATCGAGCTCGTCGCGGCCTACCGCGGGGGACGCACCGGCGTGCAGGAGTACCTGGAGCAGACCGTCGTCGCGAACCCGCACCTGGCGCTGACGTACGTGCCGCCGAAGGGCGAGCGCCTCGAGTTCCCGCGCGTGTCGAACGAGCTGCCGCGGGAGGCGCAGGAGATCAAGCCGCACCCCCACGGGGTCGAGCTCGGGATGCTGCAGACGATGCTGGCCGACTCGCCGGGCAAGACGGTCAAGCAGGTGCTGTGCGACGACTTCTCGCGCGTGTCGCCGGCCATCGCGGCGCAGATCTGCCAGCTCGCCAAGGTGAACCCCAAGGCCCCGGCGGATCGGCTGCACGGGGAGGACCTCGAGCGGCTGCACAAGGCGCTCGGCGAGGTGAAGGTGATGGCCCCGCCGGCGACGGCGGTGGTGCCCATCGGCGAGGCGCTGCTCATCGAGGGCCTGAAGCGCCGGTTCCCGAAGGCCGAGTTCTACGCGTCGACGACGCGCGCGCCGAAGGTTTACCGGGGCAACCCGTTCGTGGTGGAGGCGGCGCTCGCCTTCGGCGGGGATCTCCCGCTCGACGAGCCGGCGGACATCATGCGCTTCGCCAACCGCGTGCCGCTGCAGTACCAGCCCAAGGCGTGCGCGATCAGCGAGAGCGTCTACCAGATCAACTGGCGCGGCTACGAGCTCCAGCAGCCGAAGGGGAGCTTGCCGGTGGCGCCGATGGCGGTCGTCGTGCACCTGGCGAGCGTGTGGGTGCCCTTCACGAGCGAGGCGAAGGAGGCGGTCGCCCACTACGACGAGCTGCTCGACGAGATGAAGCACGCCCTCCGCGAGTGCGGGCGAAAGCTGGCGTCGCACGTGCGGGCGAGGGCCCACGCGGACCGCGAGCTGAAGCGGCGGAGCCTCTTCGAGAAGTACATCCCGGAGGTGGCCCTGGCGATCGGCGAGATCCTCGGCATGGACAAGGGCAAGATCGAGAAGCCCTTCTACGCGACGCTCCCGGTGTTCGTGCGCTTCGACGCCGAGGAGCCCGCGGCGGCGGACGACAAGGCGCCCGCCACCGCGACGCCGAGCGTGCCGCCGCCCTCGGAGTCGACCCCGCCGCCCCCTCCGCCGACGGGCAAGGGCGGCAAGGGGAAGAAGCAGAAGCCCGAGCAGCTCAAGCTGGTGGAGTAGGCCATGGCCGCCAAGAAGACGAAGAAGACGACCGAGTCGAAGAAGACGACGGAGACGAAGAAGACGGAGCGCGACGCGGCGACCCTCGGGAAGATCGAGAAGCTCGCGAGGAGCGTGCTGGGCGAGGCGACGAAGGGTCACAACCCGGCGGTCGAGATCCGCATGCGCGCCCTGTCGAACGTGTCGTTCAACGAGCGGAAGAAGATCATCGAGCTCGGCGACAAGACGCAGTCACGCGAGTTCTTCAACACCGGCATGGTGCGGAAGTTCATGCAGACGATGCTCGTCGCCAGCAAATGCAAGAAGCTCATCGACGAGCGGAAGACGGTCAGCATCCGCCAGATGTATTACATGTCGAAGCACACGCTCCCGCACTCGACGGAGAACACGTTCGAGGACCAGGACGAGAGCGATCCGATCATCGAGGATCTCGAGGTCGGCATCGACGCCCTGCGCGAGGAGCTTCACCTCTTCGCGACGCGGCGGGGGAGCGTGGTCGGCAAGCTCGTCATCGACGACGCGGGCGACCGCATCGATCTCTCGCGCATGGGGCGGGGCGGCTGGAGCCTGCCGAGCATCTGCGAGCCGGACGTCATCAAGTTCCTCGAGTGCAAGGCGGAGTTCATCCTCTTCGTCGAGAAGGACGCGGTCTTCACGCGCCTGAACGAGGACCGCTTCTGGCAGAAGCACAACTGCATCCTGATGACGACGGGCGGCCAGGCGACCCGTGGCGCGAGGCGGCTGCTCCAGCGAATGAGCCAGGAGCTGAAGCTCCCGAGCTACGTGCTCGTCGACAACGATCCGTGGGGGCTCTACATCTACTCGGTCCTCAAGCAGGGGAGCATCAACCTCGCCTACGAGTCGATGCGCATGGCGGTCCCCAACGTGCGCTTCCTCGGCATGAGCTCGTTCGACTACGCCAAGTACAAGCTGACGTCGGCGGTCGAGATCAAGCTGAAGAAAGAGGACATCGCCCGCGCCGAGCAGATGAAGGCGTACCCCTGGTTCAAGGACAAGAAGTGGCAGCGGGAGATCAACGCGCTCCTGGCCAACGGCTTCAAGATGGAGCTCGACGGCTTCCTGACGAAGAGCATCTCCTTCATCACAGATGAGTACATCCCCAAGAAGCTGCGGGACGGCGACTTTCTCCAGTGATCCTGGATGATTGACCATCTCCTGGCGAGTGAGTTGGCCCGCGGGCTCGACCGCAAGAAAGGTCAGCGGGCGCGGCTCCGCTCGCTGTACCCTCTTGGCTTCGCGGGGCGGGGAAGCTCCGGGGAGGAGATAGCAGACATGTTCAGCGCGCAGGAAGTCGAGTACTCCAGCAGCGGCGGGGGGGTCGTCGGGATCCTCTTTTCCGTGATTTATCTGGCCGTCGGGATTCTGGCTGTGGCGGGCGCGTGGAAGACGCTCACGAAGCTCGGCGAGCCGGGTTGGGCCATCCTCATCCCGATCTACGGACCGATCGTGCTTCTCAAGGCCGGCGGCAAGCCCTGGTTCTGGGTCTTCATCCCCATCGTCGGGCCGATCATGATGATCATCGCGCTCATCGAGATCGCGAAGCGCTTCGGCAAGGGAGCGGGCTTCGGTCTCGGCCTCGCGTTCCTGCCGTTCATCTTCTTCCCGATGCTCGGGTTCGGCTCGGCGACGGCCGGCGCGCTGGCTCCCGCCACCTAGCAAGCCTCGGAGGACAGGGCGCGCCCGCGGCCAACGTGGCTCGGCGCGCCTTCGTCGTTTAAAAGTGCGCTCCCAGCGGTCTCGCGAAAGCACCCATGGGGGCCAGATTGAGACGTGAACGATCGCCGGCGTATGATTGGTACATGAGCATGCGCACTTCGACGCTCGTATGTCTTGCTTCGGTGGTCGTCGCGGCCACGTTCTCTTGCAGCGGCTCGGGGTCCCACGAGACGGGCTTCGGGAGCAGCAGCAGCAGCGGAGGCGCGAGCAGCAGCGGCAGCGGCGGAAGCAGCAGCAGCAGCGGTAGCTTCGGTGGGCTGGGGAGCGACGGCGGTGGCAGCAGCAGCGGTAGCGGCACCTGCCCCGTGTGCAACTCGCTCAACGTCAACCTGTCGACGAGCAACTGCGATCTCGACTGCAGCGGGTCGAGCAATCCGCCCGCGCCGTGCGACTCCGGGCTGCCCTTCGACGGTCCCGCGGCCGACTTCGCGAAGGCCATCGGCCTCTGCCAGATGGCCGACGCGACCCACTGGGGCCTCGTCTCGGCGACGTACACGCGCGGCTACAACAGCACCACGGCGCCCGCGGACGGGCAGCACGGGATCATGGCGGGCTTCGGCTCGGTCATCAAGCCGCGCGAGGGCGCGAACCTCGGCATCCTCAGCTCGGGCTACGCGCTTCCGTGCGACGACGCCAACCCGGGCGCGAACTGCAGCGGCAGCGGCGAGTCGGATCCCTACTTCAAGGGCGAGCAGGTCGGCATGTACAACGGCGCCGGCTCATCGCCGCCGAACTACCCGAAGTCGACGTCGACCTGCAAGGTGGACCCGAGCGTCTACGACACGATCGGCGTGACGCTGCAGATCAAGGTGCCCGCCAACGCCCAGGGGTTCTCGTTCGACTTCGATTTCTACTCGGGGGAGTGGCCCGAATACGTCTGCACCGAGTTCAACGACTCGTTCGTCGCCTGGCTGCAGTCGACGGCGTGGACGGGCGTCGGCGGCGACGGGGATCTCAACGTCTCGTTCGACTCGATGGGCAACGCGGTCAGCGTGAACAACGGCTTCTTCGATCACTGCACGCCCAACTCGCAGACCGGCTGCGCCGGGAACAACACGCAGACCGCCGCGTGCACGGGCGGGGCGAGCGAGCTGCAGGGCACCGGCTTCTACAACCTGGGGATGTACTGCAGCGGGCAGACGACGGGCGGCGGCGCCACGGGCTGGCTGACCACCAAGGCCCCCGTGACGGGCGGAGAGACCATCACGCTCCAGTTCATCATCTGGGACACCGGCGACCAGAACTGGGACTCGAGCGTCCTCGTCGACAACCTCGCCTGGTCGGGCACCGTCACGACGACCGGCACCGGCGTCTCGCAGTAATCCCTGGTCAGGGCTCCTGGTCGAAGGAGAGCTCCATCGCCTCCCCGAGCCAGTAACGGCGGGGCGGCGACGAGAGGCGCGGCGTGCACTTGGCGGCCCGGAACCGCGGCGCCCGGAGCGGCAGGACGTTGCGCGGGTCGGTGACGACCGAGTATTCGCGCGCGTGGAGCGAGTCGCCGGGGAGCTTCCACGGGTCGATGTGGTCGCGCACGCGACGCGCCTCGAGGTGGAGGTGGACGAGCTCCGGCGACGCGGTGTTCCCGACGAAGCCCACCGTCGCGCCCTCGCGGAGGCGCCGCCCGCGGAGGACGCCCTCCGCCGCGCGATCGAGGTGGCCGAAGATGAGCAGGTAGTCGTGGTCGGCGCCGCCCTCGTGGAGGACGTGGCGCGTGACGACGGTCTCGCCGTAGAGCACACCGACGTAGAGCACCTCGGCATCGCCGACCTGGTGCTCCAGACGAATCATCGCGATCGGAGCGCCCATCTCGGCGACGAGGTCGACCCCCCCGTGCCCGACCGCGTTCATGCGCCCACGGCGCTGCTCGCCGTCGGGCTTGTCGAGATCGTAGCCGCTCACCACGGGGGCTTCGGCGAGCGGGTAGCGGTAGGCCTGGTAGGTGTCCGGCCTCTCCGGACGGCGAGGGATCTGCTCGTACTCGACCCAGCGGCCGTCCTTCTCCGTGTGCCCGTTGTCGCGGAGCGCGGGGAAGGGGGCGCCGAGCCAGACCTCGCGCGCCCACGCGTCCGGCGTGAAGCCGCCGCCCAGGGAGAGCTCGCACCCCGTGAACACGAAGGTCGGCACGAGGTCGGCGTCCCCGATGAGATCCTCGGCGACCTCGTCGGTCGCGGACGCCTCGGGTGCCAAGGGGTCATCGACCAGGCCGGACCGGAGGCCCGAGGCGCCCGGATCGAGGAGGATCCAGCTGTCTGCCCAGCTCACAGGTGTCGCCGAGGGCGCGGCGTAGGGCGAGTAGGACGAGGTGAGACCCCCCGGGAAGCCCGAGAAAGTGGCGAGAGCGAGGACGGCGGCTTTCAAGCCAGCCTCTTGGTCATCGGGGGGGTACTCACGGACAACGGCAGGGGAGCAACACAGCAGGATGCGGGCCAATTCCGGGGGCCGCCTTGGCATCCCCCCGCCGGCTGCTGTAAGTAGCGACCTTCTGATGGCCCGAGCCCACCTTTTCGACAAGGTCCTGGTCGCGAATCGTGGCGAAATTGCGCGACGGGTCATGCGAACCTGCAAGCGCCTGGGCATCGGGACGGTCGCGGTCTACTCCGAGGCGGACAAGGACGCGCCCCACGTGACGGACGCCGACGAGGCGGTGCTCGTCGGGCCGGCTCCGGCCAAGGACTCGTACTTGAACATCGAGGCCCTCCTCGGCGCCGTTCGCCAGACGGGAGCCCAGGCCGTTCACCCCGGGTACGGCTTTCTTTCGGAGAAGCCCGCGTTCGCGCGCGCGGTGGCCGAGGCGGGGGCGGTGTTCGTGGGCCCTCCACCGCAGGTGCTCGAGGCCTTCGGGGACAAGATGAAGGCGCGGCACGTCGCGCTGGCCGCCGGCACGCAACCGGTGCCCGGGACGGACTCTCCGATCGCGATCGACACCGAGGCCGGTCTCGACGAGGCACGGCGCGTGGCCGCGAGCGTGGGGTACCCGATCGTCGTCAAGGCGGTCAGCGGCGGGGGTGGCATCGGCATGCAGGTGGTCGCCGAGCCCTCGCTCCTCGAGCGCGCCCTGCGGAGCTGCTCGGACCGTGGCAAGTCGGCCTTCTCCGACGCGCGCGTCTTCCTCGAGCACTACGTCGAGCAGCCGCGCCACATCGAGGTGCAGGTGTTCTGCGACGGGCAAGGCGGCGCCTACGCGCTCGGGGAGCGCGAGTGCAGCGTGCAGCGGCGCCACCAGAAGATCGTCGAGGAGACGCCCTCGCCGGCCGCCTTCTTCGCAGGGGAGGCCGGCGACACGCGCCGGAGAGCGCTCTTCGAGGCGGCGCTCCGCGTGGTGACGCACGTCGGCTACGTCGGCGCGGGGACCTGCGAGTTCATCGCGGACGCCCGCGGGAACCTCTTCTTCCTGGAGGTGAACGCGCGGCTCCAGGTCGAGCATCCGGTGACCGAGATGGCCACCGGCCTCGATCTCGTGGAGCTGCAGCTCAGGGTCGCCGCCGGCGAGAAGCTTCCGGACCTGTCCACCGTCGTCCGTCGCGGGCACGCCGTGGAGGCGCGCATCTACGCCGAGGACCCGAGCAAGGGGTTCATCCCGAAGCCGGGCGCGGTCGACGAGCTGGTGTGGGCCGGTGGGGCGGGGGAGAGCCAGACGGAGCGGCTCCGCGTCGAGTCCGGCGTGCGCGCCGGGAGCAAGGTCACGCCGTTCTACGATCCGATGATCGCCAAGGTGGTCGCCTGGGGCGAGACGCGCGACCTCGCCCTCGACGAGCTCGATCGCGCCCTCGCCGGAACGACCATCGCGCCGTGCACCACGAACCGGGAGTTTCTCCGCAAGGTGCTCGCCGACCCCGAGTTCCGCGCCGGGCGCTACGACACGAAGTTCGCCGAGGTCCTCGCGAAGCGACCCTGATCGCTACTCGAGGTCGAAGGGCACCACCGTCGAGCCGGCGAGGTTCGTCATCGCGGCTCGCATCGGGTCGAGCACCTGGGAGGCCGTCCCCACGACGACCGCGAGCAGATCCTCCGGGTGGATGCGGTTCTTCACCGCGGCGCTCGCGGCCTCCGGCGTCACCGCGCGCACGCGCTCGATCCAGGACGAGTAGTAGTCGGCGGGCAAGCCGAGGAGCTCGACGTCGAGGGCCTGGTGCAATCGCTTGGCCGCGGTGTCGACGTCGAACGCGTGGGACCGCACGAGGTACCGCGCGATGAACGCGACCTCGCTCGCCTTGACCCCGTCCTTCACCCACGTCTCCATGAGCTGCAGCGTCAGCTCGAGGCACTTCGCGGCGTCCTCCGCGGCCGGGAACGTCCACATCACCCAGGCCTGACGCCGGCGGTCGACCACCGTGCGCGCGCTCGCACCGTAGGACCACCCGCGCTTGGACCGGACCTCGCGCATGAGACGCGACGTGAAGGTTCCCCCGAAGACCGCGTTCGCCACCAGCAGGGGCACGTGATCGTCGTCGTGCGCGGACGTCCCGAGCGTGGCCACCAGGATCTGCGTCTGCGTGCGCTCCGGCTTGTCCGCCAGGAGCAGGTGACGCCCGGGGCGCATGGTGGGCTCGGGCACGGTGTCGACCGTTCGCTTCCCGCGCGGCAGCGCGCTCACGAGCTTCCGTGCGAGCTCTGGCGCCCGCTCGGGGGTCACGTCTCCCGCGATGCCCACGACGACGTTCTCCTGCACCACGAAGGCTCGGTAGAAGGCGAGGACGTCGTCCCCGCGGATCGCCTCGACGCCGGCCGTCGTCCCCCCCGGGTTGCGGCCGTAGGGGTGGCCCTCGAAGAGCGTTCGCTGCAGGGCCTTCTGGGCCACGGAGCGGTCGTTGTCGCGCGCCTCGATGATCTCGGCGAGGGTCTCGCGCTTCAGTCGCTCGAGCTCCAGCGCGGGGAACGACGGCGTCGCGAGGAGCC
>JBEKGQ010000009.1:0-25841 GCA_050012715.1 Polyangiaceae bacterium | reverse complement strand
GCTCTCCTCGCGCGCCGGAGCGTTCCACATCGCCCGTCACCTCGATGGCCGCGGGACGGAGCGGCGCCGGTCGCGCACCGGTCCTCTCCTCACTCGCCGAAAGGTCTGCCGTCTCCCGTCACAGCTCGATCCCGACGACCGTCCGGACCCAGATGGGACCGTAATCGTCGAGCGGTTGAGCGGTGCGGTCGACGTCGTTGACGCGTGCGTAGACGCCGGTGGTCCACCAGAGGTGGCCGAGGTTGACCATCAGCGCGGGCCCGACGAACTGATTGGGCCCCAGGCTGAAGGGCCTCGGGCTGACCGAGGGGTTCGGGAACTCGACGCGCATCCAGTACTCGAGCCCGGCGTGAAACGACGGCGTGATCTGGTACGTCGCGCCGATCGTCGGGTTGAGCTCGACGTCCCTCTGCGGGCTGGCGTAGTAAATCTCGTACTCGGCCCACGCGTTCGCGGCGATGCGGAGCTTGCCGAAGCGCCGCTCGAGGATCACCTTGGCCTCGATCTCGAACTCCGTCTCGTACTCGACGAGCTCCCCGTAGAGCGCGACGTCGACGGGCCACGCCCCCATGTCGGCGAGGCGATAGCGCAGGCGCTCCTTGAAACCGGTGCCCTCCGTCAGCGTCGCGGCGTTCAAGTAGGCGCTTCCGGGGTCGGGCTGGAAGGCGACGTAGAGGCCGAGCTCGAGGCTGTCGGTGATGCCGTGCTCGAATTCGGTCTGAAACTGCGTCGCGGTGTACCAGACCGGGCTCCCGGTCAACGCCGACGTGGCCTTCACCGGCGTGAGGTCGACGTAGTTCTCGATCTCCGTCTCGCCGGTGGCGAGGGTGTCCGCGGTGTACGTGAAGGGAAGCGGCCGGGGGGTGGCACTGGCGGCCACCGCCCACGTCGAAAAGAGAGAGGCGAGCGCCGTGGCCGCGAGCGTGGACCTTCTCACGAGAGCCTTCCTTCCGGGGTCGATGCGGGGTTGATCAGTGCGTCTGCGTCTTGAGGAACGCGTAGATGTCGGCCAGGTCCTGCGTCGAGAGCGGCTGCCCGGTCGAGGGGTTCGGCGCGGCGAGCCAGTCCGGCATCGGATAGCGCAGCGTGATGCCGCCGTTGCCCATGTCGGCCCGAGCGGCGACCGCGAAGAGCGCGGCGTTCCACGCCGGGTCCCCCGCCGTGTTCCCCGGGGCGGCGTTGATGCCCGGCGCGGGGAAGTCGTAGCTGGCGCCGGCGATCGAGTACGAGGTGGCCTCGGGCGCTCCCGAGCTTCCACCGCCGGTCGCGCCGTGGCAGTCCGCGCACGCGGCGGCGTAGGTGGGCCCTCCGCGCGTCCAGTCGCCCGCCGGGGTGGGGTCGATCGCCACCTCCGCGGTGACCGAGTCGCCGATCGACACCCCCGTGACGCTGGCCGACACCTGGACGGTCGCGTTCTGGACCGTCCCGGCGTCGAGGACGAAGAGGACATTCGCGAGGTCGGCGCCGCGATCGGGGCGATACGGGTTGCTGATCCAGGCGACCGTCGGCTGCGCGGCGAAGGCCGGGACGGGGCTCGCGGCGCCGCTGCCGGGCGGAAGGGTGGCGATCGTCTCGGGGGCCGACCACGCGACGGTGGCGCCCGAGGGAAGCGCCTGCGTCGTGCCGTCGGGCATCCGCTCGACGACGGTCAGCGTGAGCGCGTCGCCGGCCACGGCGCTGAGGGGCGCGCCCGAGGGGGTGACGATCTCGAGCTGTGGCGTCGGAGCCGGCGAGCTCGCGCTTCCGCAGGCGATCGTCATCGCGAGGGCCAGGGCGGAGGCGTATGCGAATCGAGAAGTCATGGTGGACTACTGCGCGACGCTGCAGTCGGACAGGAGGCCGCCCGAAGGTTGGTTATCCATGCAGACGAGAAGCGAAGGCGGATTGGCGCCATCGCCGGTCTTGCCGCCGATCGCGACGACGGTCGCGATCGAGCCGAGATCGATCTCGACGCTCGACGCGCGCGCCGCGTCGCTCGCGGCGTCCGAGTCGACCGGCCATGCGCCGACCGGCTCGCCGGCGATGGGCGCGATCGCGAGGTAGCCGTTGCCGTCGACCGTCCCGTACCCGGGAGCGGCCTGGCTGCTCGCTTGCGCAAAGGCGACGTTCGCGAGGACGGGCGACCAAGTGCCCGCCGGGGAGCCGTACCCGAGGTCGAGCGAGGGCCAGCTCGGAACGGCGTTGATCGCGCGCAAGACCGCCGCGCCCCCCGCCAGGACGGCGTCGTCGGGGAGCATCGCGACGGTGAGCGCGCGATCCGTGCCGGCCGGCGAGAAGTCCCCGGCGATGAGGAGCGTCGCGTAGGTGCCATACGCCAGCGCGGGCAGGTTCGTCGTGTCCGGCAGGCCGCCGGAGGCGTCGTCGGCCGAAAGACCGGCGCTGCAATCCGTCGCCCCGGCGGCGACGAGCCGGACGTCGTACGGGCCCGGCGTCACGGCGAGGTACGCGCTCACCTGCGGGTAGCTGAGCCCGGGGAGGGACGCGTCCTCCGCGCCGCCATCTCCCCCCGCGAGCGACAGCGCGAGCTGCCCGACGAGAGGCCCCTGGAAGTCGGTCGTGCCGTGCGGCGCGATGCAGACGTCGACCGGCGGGACATCGGGCGAGAGCTGGGCGATGCGCACGAAGGCCTGGGGTGCCGGAGCCGGCGCGTCGTCGCTGGCATCGCTCCCGCCGTCCGCCGCGGGGGCGATCGAGCCGCCCGCGTCGTCGCCGTCGCCGGGCGGGTCCCCCGGATGGCTCGTGCCCTTGCCCGACGAGCATGCGGCCGCGAGCAGGGCGAGCGCGCCGAGGGACGCTGCGATCGCGGAAGACCATGGCTTCAGGGGATGAGCGTTCGCCACGGGACTCATAGACTTCGGAGGTATTCGAGGAGGGCGTTCTGGTCCGACGCGCTCAGGGTCGGCGCCGCGGACCCCGCGCTCGCTGACGCCTGGAGCATGAGCGGCAGGACGTCACCGAGGGTCGCCGCGCTGCCGTCGTGCAGGTACGGCGCCGAATCGACGAGGCCACGCAGGGCCGGCGTATCGAACGCGCACGCGGGACGGGGATCGCCGTCGAGGTCGAAGTGCGTGACGTCGGGCCAGGGGCCACTCGTCACGCACGTGCCGACGTCGTGGAGGAGCACGCCGCCGGTCGTCTCCGTCGAGACGATGGGCCCCGAGAGCGCGAGCATCGGGTTGCCGCTGCCACTGTCCGTCTTCGCGGGGCCGGAGTGGCAGCTCCCGCAGCCGGTCTGGTTGAACACCGTCTCGCCTTGCGCGCGGAGCGCGGTCAGCGCCGAGCCGGTGACCTGGTGGGTCGAGTCGGTGGAGGGCGGCACCGGCGCCGGGAGCGCGTAGTTCACGAAGGCCGCGATCGCGTCGAGGAGCGGCTGCTGCGGTCCGTTCGCGACGAAGTCGCCACCCTGCTCGACGTCGATCGTCTTCCAGTAGTCCTGGACCTGCGTCCGATCGGCGGTGCGGAAGAGGAATCCGGTGTCGAGGAGGCCTCCCGCGTTCGTCGGGGTGTCGCGCGGTCCTTGCGCGAAGAGCCACGTGACGGCGTCGCTTCGCCCCTCGACGTGGCAGCTCGCGCACGCGACCCAGTGGTTCTGCGTCAGGGGGTACTCGTCGCTGTTCGCCGAGAAGAAGAGGTGTTGCCCCAGGCGCAGCTGCGCGGGCATCGGATCGCTCGCGAGCGTCGCGATCGGCGCGCCGTCCTGCGTGATCGAGAGGCCCGCGTCGCCGCCGCCCTCGATCTTGAAGGCGACGACGTCCTCCGTGTTGCGCTCCTGGACGTAGACCTCGCCGGCGACCCAGACGACGCCCTCGGGCATGTGTCCCGGCAGCGGTCGGACGATGGCCGCCTCCGTCCGCTGCTTCGCGTCGATGACGAGCAGGTCCTCGCTGTTCGTGTCGACGACGAACGCGTAGGCGCCGTCGTCCGAGAAGGCGATCGCGTGCGGCCCCGACACGACGTCGCCAAAGGCGCCGTTGTCGCCGGGGTTCGTGTCGTTCGCGCCCTGCACCGAGAGGCGCGCGAGCTGGTTGCCGCTCGTCGCGTCGAGGATGGAGACCGACGGAAACACCGTGCTGTCGAAGACGAGCGTCGGCTGGGGCGTGTCGGTGCCGAGCATCAGGTGCGTGGTCCACAGCTCGGAGGTCCAGGGGCGCGGCGCGACGTCGTAGAGGCCGCGCACCTGGCCGTGCGGCTCCGTCGGATCGGTCTCCGGGCCGCGATCGGGCACCGTCCACGTCGTCGCCAGGGCGAGCGGACTGGTGGTCAGCTTGCTGATCCCAGGGCCGAGGAGGTGGGTCACGACGAGGCTCTCGCCGTCCGGGCTCCACGCGAGCGACCACGGCTTGCGCGGCGTCGCGACGCTCGCCACGACGCTCATCGCCGAGGCGCTCACCTGCACCACCTCGTCGTCCTGCGCGCACGCGACGTAGACGCTCGCGTCGTCCTGGCTCACGAGAACGCCGACCGGCTCCGAGCACACCGCGACGCTGCCCCTCACCGTGCCGCTCGCGGTGTCGACGGCGTAGAGCGTCCCCGAGCGCTGTCCGGTGACGAAGAGGGTGGCGCCCGTCGAGTCGAGCGCCAGCGCGCGCGGCATCACGGAGGGATCGAACCGCTGCGTCGTCGGATCGACGCTCGGCTCCGAGCTCGCGAGGAGGATCGGCGGCGAGACGGTGCGCGTCGCCCGATCGATGGCGGTCACGCTGTCGGCGTCCGGGTGGACGACGAAGAGCGTCCCGCCGTCGGGGCTCACCGCGAGCGACGCCGAGTGCGTCTGGGTCGCGCGAGCCTCGTGGGTCGAGGTCGAGTTGCACCCCGACGCCCCGGCGGCGGTGCAGAGCGAGACGAGCACGGCGCGACGGATCATTGGGGGTTGTACGGCGTGATGGTGAAGGTGACGGAGCTCGCCAGCGCGGAAGGCAGGCCGACGGCGGAGATCTCCGGAACGCAGTCGTGCTCGCGGTCGCTCGTGACGACGCGAGGACCGGCGTCGGCGCCGGGCGTGTCGCTGCGCGAGCCGGACTCGCCCGACAGAACGCGCTCCGCCATCTGGAGGCCGCCGTGCACGAGCGTGCCGCCGTCGGGCAGCGTCGTCGCGCTCGCACACTCCTGCGGCCACTCGACGTTCTGATCTTCGTCGCGGTCGTCCCACCCGTTGAGGACGAGCTTGATGAGGCGGCCCACGCGGTCCTCGATCTGGCTGGCCATCGCCGCGTTGCCCGGCAGGAGCGCGACGAGCTCGTAGGTGTCGCGGAGTGCGCCTTCGAGGATGCCGAAGAGCCGCGGCGTGTACGTGAGCGTCGACGACTGGTCCCCCGCCGTCGTCCGGTAAACGCGGGCGTTGGGGTCGTAGAACGCGCTCTCGAGACGCGCGTACACCTCGGCCGCGCGGTCGCGGTACTTCGTATCGCCGGTCGCGAGGTACGCGACGAGCAGGCCGCGGATCGCCGCCGCGTGGCCGTCGAGCGTCGAGCCGTCGTCGGTGGGCCCGTTCGCCGCCAGGTCCCAGCCGCCGTAGGCGACGCCGTCGGGCGTCGTCAGCTCGTCGTAGAAGACGTTCGACTCCGACGCGATGAGCGCGTCGAGGCGCGCGCCGAACGCGACCCCGTCCACCGGCGGGAACGTGTCGAGCGGGCACGGGACGCCGTGCATGTCCGGCTTCGTGTTGCTGTAGAGCACGAGGAGCGAATCGAGCGCGCGCCGCGCGGTGCGCAGCGACAGCAGGGCGTAGGCCGCTGCATCGGTGGTCAACGTCGTCCCCGGGGTTGGGGTGCTGCCCTGGAAGGTGACGTCGTCCACGAACACGCCCGCGCTCGGGTTGAAGTGGAGCCGGTCCATGTCGACGACGAGGACGCGCACCATCGCGAGGGTGCGGTCGTGGAGGGTCGGGGCCCCGGTGGGGGTCTGGTTCTGGACGGGGAACGGGTCGCCGTCGAAGTAGGCCATGGCCGGCTGCGACCCGCCGGTCTGCGTGTTGGCCTGGTCGGTGAGCGCGTAGATGCTCGAGAACCCGCCGAGCATGCCGGCGAGGTCGAGCAGATCGCTGCTCGACGAGGCGATCGTGTAGCCCGACGGGCGCGGGAAGCCGCTGGCGTCGTTCGTCTCGGTGACGGCGATCGAGCCCGGGAACCAGCGGAGAGGGCTCTGCTCGGTGTAGTCGAGGGCGTCGGACAGGCTGGCGAAGCCGCCGAGGGTCGAGCCATCGGACGTCGAGAGCTGGCTCAACCACTGCTGCGACGAGTTGTCGAGGATCTGGAGAAAGTTCGCGGCCTGGAAGCCCTCGATGTCGCTCGACCCGAGGTACGTTCCCGGGAGCGTGGTGGCGCCGGGGCCGCCGTTGCCGAGGATGCGGTTGCCCGTGTCTCCGACCTGCGAGAGCTGGTCGTCGGGCACGGTGTTGACCGCGTTCTCCTGGGAATCGTGCATGACCTGGAGGTAGTTGAGGACCCAGAGGGCCTCCTTCCATCCGGTCCACCCCGTCGCGCCCGGGCCGATCGTCATGTCGACCTGCGCCGAGCGATCCGGGAGGTGCAGCGACGTGTAGTCGCACTCGTACTCGTCGCAGTCGAGGGCGCCGCTCGCGCCCGGGTCATCGTCGGAGCTGATCGTGCAGAGCACACCCTGCTCGTTCGCGTTCGCGTTGCTCGCGTCGATGTGCGGGTCCCACTGCGTGAACGGTTGAAGGGTGGGCCAGAAGCCGGGCCACCCGAGCGGATTGTTCGGCGTGACGACGGGGCTCGCGGAGCGCGCGAAGGTGTTCGCCTCGCCGGCGACCTTCTGGACCCACGCGCGGAGACCCGCGAGCGCGTCGGCGCCCGTCGCGCCGGCCGGGTTGATCACGGGCCCGAAAGCGAGCGAGGTGCCGGCGCCCGACTCGAAGGCGATGTTGTTCATCGGCTGCTTCGAGTACTCGTAGGACTCGACCCCGGTCCCGTATCCGGCGAGGTCGATCCGGCCGTTGTGGCCCCCCGCCACCCCGTCGTTGAGGGCGGGGTCGTAGTAGATGCTCGCCTGGCAGACGCTGAGCTGGCAGACGAAGTCGCGACTGAAGCCGCTGAGGTCGCGGCCCATCGACTCCGCGAAGGGCTCGCCGGCGATCTGCATCTCGACCGAGGCGATGAAGTGGTCGCGTGTCGTGAACGTGGCGTCGACCGCCGTGACGTTGAGCTGGAGCGTCTGGAGAGGAGGGTTGCTCGACACGGACTGGACCGTCGAGGAACCGGCGCTGCCCGCCCCCTTGCAGGCGGCCACGATGACGAGCGGGAGCAGGGCAACCCTCCCGACGATGCGTGCTCGCTTCATGGAGCTTATTGAACATGACTTTCATCATCCGTCAAGGCAGAGCGAACTTGAAAGTCGTTTTCTTCGGTGGGAAGGTCTCGCCATGCTGCGCCGCACGTCCTTCGGGACCTGGTTGGTCCTCGCCGTCTCCCTTTCCGCGCTGGCCGCCGGGGGGTGTAGCAGCGGAGACGCGGGCGGCACGGACGGCGGCTCGAGCTCCACCTTCGTGGCGTACGACACGAGCTTCACCGGCTTTCACCAGTGGTCGAACGCGCCAGCGACGGCCGCGGATGACGCCGGGGACGGGCTCCACGGCCTCGGGCCTCTGCGCGTCTACTGGAGCGCCTCGCCCCCCCATGGTTCGACGGCGTTTCCGGTGGGCACAATCATCGTGAAGGAGACCGAAGAGAGCGACGTCACGCAGCGCACGGTGTTCGCCATGGTCAAGCGCGGCGGGGGCTTCAATAGCGGTGGCGCGCTGAACTGGGAGTGGTTTTCCCTGCAGGACAACACCGATGGCACCGCGACGATCCTCTGGCGCGGCGTCGTCGCACCGGCGGGCCAGACGTACGCCAACCAGGCCATCGGAGACTGCAACGGCTGCCACGGGATGGCGGTGTCGAACGACTACGTCTGGGACTCGGCGCTCCAGCTCTCGAGCTTCTGAGCCCCACAGGGACCGCGCTACGCGCCGCCCAGCGCGCCCGCCACGTCCGCGACCTTCGCCATCGTGGCCTGCCGCGCGAGCACCTTCTCGAGGAGGACGCGGTGGACCTCGGCGTCGCGATCGGCGCAGGCATCCTCGACGATGACGAGGCGGTAGTCCGCGTCGGCGGCCTGCCGCGTCGTCGACAGGATGACCCCGCTCGTCGCGATCCCGGCGAGCACGAGGGTCTCGATCCCGTTTGCGCGCAGGATCATGTCGAGGTCGGTGCCGGCGAACGCGCTCACGCGGTGCTTCGTCACGACGACCTCCTCCGCCCGGGGAGCGAGCGCGGGGTGGATCTCGGTCCCCGCGCTCCCCGCCGCGAACCGCCCGCTCTCGCGAATCGGCGCGAACGAAGCGTTGCGCGGGCTCACCTCGGGGTAGCCGGCACGGAAGCCGACGACGACGTAGACGACGCGGACGCTGGCCTTCCGCGCGGCGTCGAGGAGCTTCGCCGTCCGGGTCAGCAAGGCCTCCTTGTCGTCGGGCACCATGTCGACGATACCGGATTGCATGTCCATCACGAGGAGGGCGGTGGTTCGGGGATCGAGCACGAGGGTCATGGGGTTTCCTCACTGGGTTGGGGGAGAGGCGGTGCGAGCCTGGCGGCGCGCTTGGCGAGCTGCGGGCCGAGGACGAGGACGCTGACGACGCGCGCCATCTGCGTCGCCATGACGAACGCGACGTCGATCGGCGTGCCGGCGGCGATGATCGCGATCGAGTCGGCCCCGCCGGGGCTCGTGGCGAGGTAGGCGGTGAGCAGGTCGATGTGCGCGACCCGCGAGAGCACCCACCCGATCCCGGCGCACGCGGCCACGAGCGCGACGATCGAGCCGATGATCTGCGGCAGGCTGCGCCGCGCGCTCGCGAACGACGCGCGCGTGAACCTCAGCCCGACCGCCCAGCCGACGACGACGTAGGTCGCCACCAGCAAGAGCCGCGGGAGCTCGACGCGAACCAGCCCGACGTCCTGCAGGACGGTCGCGACGACCATCGGGACGAGCAGCGGGCCGGCTGGGATCTTCCAGCGCGGTACGACCAGCCCCGAGACGAGGATGAGCGCGAGCAGCACGGCGAACGACAGCGAGAAGGCCGGCGCGAGCCACGGCGTGCCCTGCGCCGTGCCGCCCGAGAGCCCGGCGGCGCGCGCGACGATCGACGCCGCCGCGGCGGCGACCACGACCCGCAGGTACTGCATGACCGCGACGAGGCGCATGTCGCCGCCGAACGAGCCGGAGAGCACCACCATGACCGTCGCCCCGCCGGGGAACATCCCCCAGAGCGCGGTGCTCCCGGGGAGGAGGCGCGTCCGCGCGAGCACGAGGCCGACCCCGGTCGCGACGAGGAGCACGGAGAGCGTCGCGCCGGCGAAGAGCCCGGCATGCACGAACATCGTGTGGAAGAGCGCGGGAGTGAAGTTGCGGGCGATCAGGCAACCCACCACCGCCTGCGCGAGCGCGAACGCGGGCTCGGGCAGGCGCAGGGTCGCGCCGCGACCGACGACGATCATCGCGGCCGCCATCGAGCCGAGGAGGAAAGCCGCCGGCAGGTGGGCCAGCTGCAGCGCGGCCACGAGGACGGCGCTCAGCCCTCCGAGCACGGCGCAATTGGTCAGGGTCCTGCTTCGTGGCATGATGGAAACGAAATGCGAGGACGCCCTCGCATTGGGAGATAGTTGAGGATGTCCTCGCAAAAGTCAACCGCGGTGGAGCCGAAGCGCGCGCGCGGCCGCGCACGCTTCGAGCTCATCCTCGCCGCGGCGAGCCGCGTCTTCGCCGAGCAGGGCTACGACCGCGCGACGATGACCGAGATCGCGACGCGTTCGTCCACGGCGATCGGCTCGCTCTACCGCTTCTTCCCGACCAAGGAGGCCCTCGGCGAGGCGCTCCTCAAGCGCTTCACCGACCGCCTGGCGGCGGCCTTCGACGAGGTCGCGGATCGCGCCCTGGGCCTCGCGCCTCCCGCGCTCGCCGACGCGCTCATCCACGCCCTGCGCGGCTCCACGTCCGACGACCTCCGCGCCGGCACGGCTGCCGTGCTCGACGGCCGCGGCGACGGCGACGAGCTCCGGCGCGATTTTCGCGCGCGCCGGCGGAAGCAGATCGCGCGCATCCTGCGGATCGCGAACCCGTCGATCGATCCCGCCGACGCGCAGGCGCGTGCCGCGGTCATCGTCTACCTCCTGAAGGGCGAGGACACGCTGGCCAAGGAAGAGCCGGCGGCGCGGCGGCGCGTGGTGGCGGAGCTTCGCCGCCTCTTCACGCGCTACGTCGCGGAAGCCCTCCGCGCCCCGGCGAGCTGACGGTCGAGCCCCAGCTCCTGCAACCGGACCAGGCCGCCGGCGAGGCTGGCGACGCGGTCGAGGCCGGCCTTCTTGAGGATCGACGCGCCGAGGCCGGAGCGTCGCCCCGTCTGGCAGACGACGATGACGGGCTTGTCCGCGGGGACTTCCGCCACCCGAGCCCGCAGCTCGTCGATCGGGATGAGCAGGGCCCCCGCGAGCGGACAGAGCTCGCCGCCGTGCTCGGCGGAGGAGCGGATGTCGAGCACGCTGACGTCGGCGCGATGGTCGGCGAGCCACTCCGGCCCGATCTCCGAGATGCCGGCGTAGGTCGTCACGACCGGTCCCCAGTCGGACCGCGCCGGCAATCGCCCGTCCTCCGGCTCACCCGCGCGCATGTTGGCGGGCAGGGCGACCGCGAGCTGTTTCGGGTGGGGCAGGGCCAGGTTCTCCATGAAGCCGACGAAGTCCTCCTCGCGAGCGTCGGCACCGATGCGCGGGTTGTACCGGCGCTCCTCGCCGATGGTGCTCGAGGTTCGGCCTTCGTAGTCGTGGGCGGGAAAGACCGCGAAGTCGTCGGGCAGCGAGAGGAGGCGGTCGCGGATGGACCGGAACAGGCGGCGCGCGTCGCCCTGCTGAAAGTCGGTGCGCCCCGCCCCCCGCACGAGGAGCGCGTCGCCGGTGAAGACCATGCGGTGGTCACCGGCGACGAGCGACACGCAACCGGCGGTGTGCCCCGGGGTGGCGCGAACCTCGAGCGCCTCGCGGCCGAAGCGCACGGCGTCGCCGTCCGACAGCGGAAGATCGATACCGCGCGCGCCGTAGGCGCCGGAGAGCCCGATGCGGCTTCCGAGCGCCTGTTTCATGAGCCACGCGCCGGTCACGTGGTCGGCGTGGCAGTGCGTGTCGATCGTGAAGAGCAGCGTCAGACCGAGCTCGCGAACGAGCGCGGCGTCTCGCGCGTGCTGCTCGAAGACCGGGTCGATCACCACGGCTTCGCGCGATTCCGCGTCAGCCAGCACGTACGTGTACGTGCCCGAGCCCGCGTCGAAGAGCTGCCGGAAGAGCATTCGTCCACGATAGCCAGACGATCGGACGTCGGTACACCCAGCCGGTAGCGCTCGACGCCCTGCGTCGATCCCGCCTCGTCGCGAGACGCTCCCACGGGTATGGTGACCGGCGAGGAGCCTGACATGACGGAGAGCGAGACCCGCTGGTACCACTACGTCGCCTACTTCTTCGCCGGTCTCTTCCTGGCCAACGCGGTGCCCCACTTCGTCAACGGCGTCTCGGGGAACCCGTTCCAGAGCCCCTTCGCCTCGCCGCCGGGAGAGGGCCTGTCGTCCGCGACGACCAACGTGCTCTGGGGCTTCTTCAACCTCGTGATTGGCTATCTGCTCGTCTGCCGCGTCGGGAGCTTCTCGCTCCGCAAGACTCCGCACGTCCTCGCTCTCGGCGTCGGTATCCTGGCCATCTCGCTCATGACGGCTCGTCACTTCGCCCGCTTCCACGGCGGGCAGTGATCCTCGAGAGGCGGAAACCACGTCGTCCGCTCGGACATCGGACGGTCATGTCCATCTTCGTCGTCGCAGGGGCCACCGGTCACGTCGGGTCCGTCGTCGCTCGTGAGCTGCTCGCCGCAGGTCACAAAGTCCGTGCCATCGTCCGCAACGTCGACAAGGCCAAGGCCCTCGCGGGTCAGGGGGCCGAGCTCGTCGCTGGCGAGCTGAGCGATGGCGCCTTCCTCACGCGCGTTCTGCGCGGTGCCGACGGCGCCTTCCTTCTGCTCCCGCCGCCGCCGCCCGACTCGCCGGATGTGCGCGCGCTTCAGGACCGCGTGGTCCACGTCGCAACGGCGTCCGTCGCCGAGAGCGGCGTCCGGCACGTCGTGCTTCTCTCCTCCTGGGGGGCCGAGAAGACGGCGGGTACCGGTCCCATCGTCGGGCTCCACGTGTTCGAGGAAGGGCTGAAGAAAACGGGGGTCCTGGCGACCTTCGTGCGCGCGGGCTCGTTCACCGAGAACCTGCTGACCATGCTCCCGGCCGCGCAGCACCAGGGCATCCTCCCGAACTTCTTTCCCCCCGAGCACAGGGTCGCCACGATCGCGACGCGCGACATCGCCGCCGTGGTGGTGCGCTCGCTGCTCGCGCCCCCGGCCGCAACCGAGGTCGTCTACGTGCTCGGGAAGCACGAGTACAGCGCCGTCGATCAGGCCGCGTACCTGTCGAAGAAGCTCGGCAAGGAGATCAAGCTGCTCAACCTGCCGGTGTCTGCCGCCTCGGGCGCGATCCAGCAGGGCGGGCTGGGCCCGTCGATGGCGAACCTCCTCCAGGAGATGTACGAGGGAGCCATGAAGGGCCTCCTCGGCGTGGAGGCCGGCCACCGCATCGAGAAGGGGCCGTCGACGCTCGAAGAAGCGTTGGATCCCTATTTCGCCAAGTAGCCGACGGAACGCCGGCGACGGCGAGTCACTCCTTCTTTTTCGCCGTCTGGCTCGCGGCGTCGTCGGCCATCGCGACCATGCGATGGAACAACGTGCACATCAGGTAGAGCAGGTAGAAGAGCCCCGTGAAGTAGGCGCCGCGCCTGGCGACGGCTCCGGCTGCACCGGCGATCAGCACTCCGAACGCGAGCGCGCCGAGCGCGATGTTCACGGCGAACAGCGAATGCGACAGCCCGGCGTCCTTGCCGCCCCTCATCCGTAGGCGCGCCGACACGAGCGAGAAGAGGCGCGCGCCGATGCCGATGGCGGAGACGACACAGCACCGCTGCCAGAGGCTGGACGGAAAGAGCTCGAGCGCCTCGACCAGGACTGGGAGCAGCGCCAGAACGACCAACGTCAGCGCGGAAGTGACGAGGTTGCGCGCCCGAAACGAGATGACCTCGTTGGAGGCAACGGCGGCGCCCCGGTCGATGGATGTCACGATCCCTGCGAATCCGGCCAGGGCGATGGCGGCGGTCAGAAAGCCCAGCAGTACGGTGATGTCGTTTCCGGTCATGGGGCCCGCCCGTCGAGCGTAGACGAAGCCGGCGCTGGGGAAGGCAATCTCGCGCGTCTAGCCCTCGGGCGTGCACACCAGCACCGTGGTCGCCGTCTGGTCCGCGCAAACGCCGACGGAGGTCTTGCTGAGGAAGGTCAAGTAGAGCGTCGTACCGTCCGTCGTCAGGGCCGCCGCGGTCACGTCGGCGGGGGTGGGGGCCGTCACTTGCGCCAACGTCGTGGGGTCGATGGCTCCGCACCCCACGGTGATGATCTGCCCGGGAACGGGGTTGGCGGAGCTGTCGCTCGTGACGACGAAGTCGAGCGTGCCGCTCGCGTTGGTGTCTCCGCTGTAGACCGCCTCGAGGCTGGCGCCGTTTGCGGTCAGGGTGAGCGTTCCGGAGCCGCCGATCGTGGAGTGGTCTTCCTCGCCCTGGTAGCTGACGACAGAAGCCGCGGTGCTTGTGCAATCGTAGGCGCCGGCTCCGAAGCGGGAGGCCGTCGTGGTGTTCGCCACGGCATTGCCGACGCTGGCGCCGCTCGATGCGTCGCACACCAGCAGCGCGGACAGGCCGCCCGATGGAGGGCCATCCGGGGTGCAGCCGGGCATTCCCTGGACGTCGACGACCGGCCCTTCGAGCTGCAGAAAGGCAACGCCTTGGTCGACCGCGAGCTCCGCGGAGGTCAGGCTGAGCGTCGCCTCCGCCGGCGCGGGGTCCGCGACGACGATTCCGCCGCCGTCGAGCTGGATCGCTCCGCCGCCACAGAAACCCCATTCGCCGGAGAAGCCTTGCCCAGGCCCGCTCAACGTGGCCGAGCTTTCGCTCGTGACGCGAAGCGTGAAGCTGGTGGACGTCTGACCCGACTGGAAGGTCGCCACCAGAGCCGACGCGTTGCAGCCCGAGGGGTCGCAGATGGGCGCGAGCGAGAGGGTTGCGGGCGACGACGAGGACTCGAAGGTGCCGCCCGTCAGGAGCCACTGGCAATCGGAATACACTCCCGACAGCGACGCCCCTCCGTAGCCGGTCGAACCTGCGTCGTTCGACGGGCCGGCGTCGTTCGACAGACCTGCTTCGTTCGACGGGCCTGCGTCGTTCGATGCGCTGGAGTCGCGACCCCCGCACGCCGTAGCCCCGATGGCCAGCCCGAGGAGAGGTGCGAGAGGGAGGAACCGAAGCGCCGTCATGCCTGGCTCCGCACCGCACACCTCGTGCCGCGCATTTCGTGTGCGCTCTCACGGCGATGGCGGCTCCGTCGCTGAGCCAAGCTGCGCCACGCCGGGTGGCGCCGTCACTCCATCGGTGGGCAGGCCCTCCGCACGTGGTGGAAAGCTGGCGCCATCACTTCGGCGTGAGCATCACCACGGACCCCTGGCCGTTGCTCGGATAGCCGTTGACTAGGAGGTACACGCTCGTGGCGTCCACCGCGATCGCGTTGACCTCCGACTGACCCGTGGCCAACGTCACGGCGGTGCCTCCCCCGAGGGGACCGGCATGGACGGCGTTGGACATGTCGGCCCAGTAGAGGCTCGTCTCTTCGAGCGCGAGCGCCCCGGCCGCCGTCGCCATGGTCTCGGCGTAGACGACCGACTGCGGTCCTCCCTGGACTGGAACCGTGCTCACGCCCGCCGGGAACTGGCTCCCCCAGTAGACGTTGGTCGCGTTGACGGCGATGCCTGCGGTGGGGAGCGTGGGGCCCGGGGTCGAGAGAGCCGTTGCGGCCCCCCCGCCCTTGGGAGCCTTCATCACGCCGTCCACGGTGCTCGTCCAGTAGACGTTCGTGGCGTCCAGCGCGATGTCCCAGGGACTGTTCGCGGTCGTGACCACGCTGGGTGTCCCGCCCGTCAGCGGTACCTTCATCACGGCGCCCGCCGTCTGCTCGGTCCAGTAGACGCTCGTGTCGTCCACCGCGACGTTGGCTGGATCGCCGGATCGCGTCGCGAGCGTCGTCACCGCGCCACCGCCGAGGGCCACCTTCATGACCGCGCCGCTCGACGCGTCCGGCGTTCCGGCAATCCAGTACACGCTCGTCGCGTCCACCGCGATACCCGAGAGTCGATCGCCCGACGCGAGCGTCGTGACCGGGCCGCCCGCCTTCGGCACCTTCAGGACGAAGCCGCCGGTGGGATCGCCACAGGTGGTCCAGTAGACGCTCGTCGAATCGATGACCATTCCCCACGGGCACGTCTGCCCGGACGCCAGTGTGACGAGCGTCGCGGCTCCGCCCGCTGCCGTGCCTCCTCCTCCGGAGGAGCCGGCGCCGCCATGACCCTCGTCGCTCGAGTCCTCGGGCTCGCTTGCGAGCTGGCCACCCGCGCAGGGACCGTGGAGAGCTGCAACGACCATCAAGCAAGCGAGACTCGAGCGAAGCATCGAATATCGCCCGTGGCGATCGCGATCTTGAGGCGGCCCCTCGCACCGGTCAAGCGACCGAACGGGCTACATGCGGCGGCGACGCCGCGCGCCGCTGGCCAGCCAGAGCGCAACCGGCAGGATCGAGGTCCACGTCGGGTCATCGGCGCGCGCCGTGGAGCAGCCGCACGACCCGCTCGACGGATTCGACCCGTGATCCGCAGGGGCGTCGACCGCGCCATCCGTCTCGCCCGCATCCCCCGCGCCGCCTCCGTCACCGCCGGACGATGTGCTCGCGTCCCCCGCGCCGCCGGAGGGGGCGTCGCCGGTACGGGTGCAGCACTGCTCGCTGGCCGGCCCGGGGCACAAGTCGGGCGTCGAGACGTATCCAGGCATGGCCGCGCAGACGGACGTGTCGATGCACGTGCCGGCGACGCCGTCGGCGGTGCACGCCGGCGGGCCGGAGTCGGCCCCGGCGTCTGCCGGCGAGCCACCCACCGTGAGCCCGAGCAGGGCGCTCGTGTCGCCGTTGAACTCGTCGAGGTCGGCCATGCCGTTGCTGTTCGGCAGGCCCGGCGCGGTGCCGGTCAGGCTGTACTGCCAGAAGGACCACGCCGTGAACGGCGCGGGAAGATCGGGGCAAGTGACGCCGCGACTCGCGACCCAGAGCTGTGCGTGCCCCTCGAGGCTCTGCGTGTTCTGGAAGTTGCTGAGCACGTTCACCGATGTGTAGAGGATGGGCAGCGTGCCGGTCGCCGACGCGACCGCGTCGAGCCATTGGATCGCCATCGAGATGCCGGTCGACGCCGTGCACGTCGTCGTGTCCTCGAAGTCGAGCGACGGCGGAAGATCGCCCGGCTCGAGCGCGCCCATCACGCCGAGGAAGAACGTCGCCTGCGTCCCGGGATCGGAGCTGCAGTGGAAGAAGTGGTAGGCGGAGCGGACGATCCCGGCGCTCTTCATCGCCGGCCAGTTGGTGGAGAACTCCGAGTCCACGAGGGTCGCCCCCTCCGTGGCCTTCGCGATCCCGAAGGCGCGCCCGCTCGCCTGCACCTGCGCCCAGTCCACGGTGCCGTCGTAGACCGAGACGTCGACGCCCTCGAGCGTGGCGCCGGTCGCGCAGGTGTCCGCCTGCCGCGCCGTGCCAACCGGCTCCTCGGGCGCTCCGGCGGAGCAACCGGCGAGGAGCGCGACAGATGCGAGTGGGACCCACCGGAGAGCGCGGAGTACGACCGACGCGAGGTGTAGCCAGGCGGGCGGCGACATGCGTTCTACAGTTGCCGAACGATCGACGGCGCGCAAGGACGGCTATCATTCATGGGCATGGTGGCTGATGCAGTCCCTGAAGGACGCCCCCGCGGGGTTCACACCGCCATCGGCGTGATGGCGGGCGTCGCGCTCGAGCGGACCGTCCGCGCCCTCTTGCAGTCCCTCGGCTTCGAGAAAATCGTCATCGAGTGGAAGCGCTGAGCGCTTTCACGGCTCACCGGCACTGGTCGAGACCGGGCACCGACCGCACGTCCGCGACGCTGGCCGCGATCTCCTCGGCTGTGAACCGTGCATTCACCTTGCGCCACTTGCAATCGCACTCGGTATCGCGCGAAGCGTCGCCCTTGGTGCATCCGCGGACGAACTCGGCGCGTGCCGCGTCGATCGGGTAGAGGCCCTTGCAGACTTTCACCATCGACCTCTTCGCCTCGTCGAACCGCGGACCCGTGAAGCTCCCGACGAAATCGGGGAGGGGGAGCGTCCGACGCATCGCGGACCACGCGCACTGGCAGTAGCCCGCCTTGCGCGCCTCGCCGGCCGCGCAGGCCTGGACGAAGCTGTTCCGCAGCGGTTCCTCCGGCAGCTTCGTCGCGCACGCGGCCGACGTCCGCTCGGCGAGGCGCGCGAGGCGCGCCTCGTCGGCCGGCTGCGAGAGGTTCGCATCGCGGAAAACCTCCTTGAACTGCTCGAACCCGCACGCGCAGTAGTCCGGGGCCGCCACCTTCTTCAGGCACGCTTGCACGAAGGGCTCGCGCTGCGACTCCATGGTCGGGCCGGGCGCGACGCGGGCTTCGCTCCCCGGCGCTCCGCGCGCCGTGCACTGGCTGCCGTCCCAGCTCGAGCCGGAGGGACACTGGACCTGAGTGACCACCCGCTGCGCGACGCATTCCGAGCCGTCCCACCGGGTGTCCCCCGGGCACGTCGGCGTGGCCTGCCTCGCCTCGCCGAGCGGTACGACCTCGACCCGGATGAGCGCGCCGCACCCCTCGGGCGGCTCCTTGTCGCTACGGGCCGCCTTCTCGCACGTCGAGGGGTCGCCGTCGTGGTCGATCGACACGCGACTCGCCTGCGACCGGCCGCCCGCGCCCAGGTTGCCTGCCGAGGCGCCGGCCCCGACTTCCGCCTGCCCCCCCTCGTAGAAGTCGAACGCCCCGACGCTCACGCCATAGATGAAATGGGTCGCCCCGGCACAGTCGCCCTGGAGCTCGTCGGCGCGAACGC
The DNA here is from genome assembly GCA_050012715.1 of Polyangiaceae bacterium. GTDB lineage: Bacteria > Myxococcota_A > Polyangia > Polyangiales > Polyangiaceae > Palsa-1150. Next base: position 7,755 of record JBEKGQ010000009.1, on the reverse strand, counting down.
TGGTCCGTTCCGCCTCGTACCGGCCGACGAGCTCCATCTTGACCGTGAGCTTGCCGGAGCGTTTCAGGTTCCCTTCGAGCTTCACCGCGCCGAGCGGGAGGTTCGCGTAGAGATCGTCGTCGTTGGTGATCTCGAGGTTCTGCTGCTTGGTGGTCCCGCCGATGTAGTTGTACTTGGCGGGGGCAATGCAACGCTCCAGGACGTCCATCGTGCAGCCGACGTAGCGCACGGCGACGAGGCCCTTGCGGACGGTGGTCTCGAGGTCGAGGCGATCGTTCATGTCCCACTCGACGATGAGCGGGCGGGCCTGACTCTTCTCGACTCCGCACTTGGTCTGGTCCTTCGGCTGATACTCGGGAGCCTTCGCGAGCGGCGAGGCGGCGTTGCCTCCTCCGCAAGCCGCGAGGACGACGGCAGTCACGATCGCCGGGGCGAGCGAGCGAAGTGAGGTCGGCATGAATGCCGATGGTACGAGCCCGCGTCGGCCCGGCACAATCGGCAGTCTCGGACGCCAGGGTGACGTCGGCGCCGAGGTGCCGGAGGAGCGGATCAGTCGTCCGCATCCGGTGTGACCCGCAGCTCCTCCAGATCGAGCTCGCGCTCGAGGCGCCCCAGCACCTCGTCGTCGATCACGCCCCGATCGCGTAGCGAGACCGCCGCGCGCCGCCGCGCCGCGATCACCCCTTGCTCCACCTCGCGGTAGGCCTCGGCCTTCGCTCGATCCTCGTCGGCGCCATCGAGGTCGAGCTCCAGCTGCGTCTTTCGCTCGTAGTGGCGCCGCACACGCTCGACGATCCCGGTCGGAGCCACCTGCTGCGCGGCGGCGCCATCGAGCCAGGCGTCTGCCGTGGCCGCCATCTCGCGGCGCGCGAGCCGGAGCTCGGCGTCGATCGACCGGTCCGCCGGCAGCCGGAGAAGCTTGATGAGCGGGCCGAGCGTGAGCCCTTGGAGCAGCATGGTCGCCACGATGACGCCGAACGTGCTCGTGACGATGAGCTCACGGTTCGGGAACGGGAGGCCGGCGGTCGTCGTCCGAGGGAGCGCCAGCGCCGTCACGAGTGAGTCGCCGCCGCGGATGCCCATCCACGAGAGCACCGCCACCCCGCCGAGCGTCGGCATCCCCTCGCGCTTGCGGATGCTGGGCCAGAGGCGCGGCAGGTATGCGCTCGGGTACATCCAGGCGATGCGCACGAGCACCACCGCCGCCGTGACGATCGCCGTCGTGCGCAGGAGGTCGCGGAGCGGCGGAGCGCCGGGGTCGCGCAGGATCGCGCCGACCTCCATCCCGATGAGGATGAACAGCAGGCTGTTGAGGACGAACTCGACGACGTCGTAGACGCCCGTCGCCTGCATCCGCGCTTCCGCAGCGATCCCGAGCGACGACTTGCGCTTGAGCAGGACCCCGGCGACGACGACGGCGAGCACGCCGGAAGCCCCGATGGCCTCCGCCGGCAAGAACGCGGCGAAGGGCACGAGAAGCCACACGACGTTGAGGAGGACAGGGTCCTTCCAGATGCGGCTCGTGCGGGCCACGACGAGGTACACCGCGAAGCCGACGGCCACCCCGCCCAGGCCGACGAGGAAGAACTGCGGCACGGAGCGCGCGAGCGAGAACCGGCCGCTCGTGACCGCCTGTACGGCCTGGGCGTAGACGACGAACGCGGTCGTGTCGTTGAGCAGGCCCTCGCCCTCGACGAGGGCGACGAGCGTGCGCGGCGCCTTCAGGGCGCGGACCAGGGCGATGGAGATGACCGCGTCGGGGGGCGAGACGATCGCCCCCAGGACGAAGGCCGGTGCCCACGCGAGGCCCGGAATGGCTGCGTGCGCCGTGGCGCCGACCGCGACCATCGTGGCCACGATGAGGCCCACCGCGAGCAGCGTGACGGAGCGCAGGTGGTCACGGATCTCGCGAACCGAGGTGGTGACCGCCGCACGGAAGAGCAGGGGCGGCACGAAGATGGCAAAAGCGACGTCGGGATTGAGCTGGACGTCCTGCACGAGGGGCAGGAACGCGGCGGCGACGCCCCCGAAGACCATGACGATGGGGGCCGGCACGCGCAGCCTCCGGGCGACCGCCGCGAGGAGGGCGGAGGCCAGGAGCAGCGCGAGGAGCGCCTCGAAGCCCCTCACGGGTCGCGGAGCCTCTCCGAGACCCGGACGATGACCTTCCCGCCCGCACCTTGCTCGGCAAACTGCTGCGCTTCGCGGATCTGCGCGAGGGGGAATCGCTTCGCGATGGGGATGACGAGCGCTCCCTCGGCGACGGCGCGGACCAACCTGGCGAGGCGCTCGGGGTCCGGATGCGCCCAGTGGTGACGGACTTCGAGCCCACGCTCGTGAGCGCCCTTGGGGTCGCTGGCGACCGAGGCGACCACGCCGCCCCGACGCACCCGGTCGAGGAGCCCCTCCGTGACGGACGCGCCGACCGTGTCGGCGATCCCGTCCAGCGTGGGCAACCGACGGCGGTCCACCTCGTCGTCCAGCGCGACGACGCCGTCGGCTCCGAGCGCCTGGGCCGCCTCTCTCTGGCTCCCTCGGACGCCTGCCCAGACCTTCACGCCGCGCCCCTTCGCCGCGAAGATGGCGGTCCGCCCGACGCTCCCGAGCGCTCCCGTCACGAGGATGACCTGGGAGGGCAGGGGAGCCAGACTCTCGTCGACGAGCTGCGACCCGGTGAGGGTCACGAGCGGGAGGGCTGCGGCGTCGACCAGGTCCAACCCGTCGGGCACCTCTGCCCACGCCTCGTCTTTCGCGACGACGCGCTCGCCGTAGCCCCCATGACGAGGCCCGCCACGCGCTCTCCGGGACGGAGTCGCGTGACGCCGGCGCCCACCTCGACGACCTCGCCGGACGCGTCGCGACCCAGGATGGTGGGCAGCTCCAGCGCCATGCCGGGGCGCTTCATCCCCTCGCGTAGCTTCCAGTCGATCGGGTTGATGCTCGTCGCGACGACCCGCACCTTGACCGTCCCCGGGGCGATCGCCGGCTCGGGCACCTCTCGAACCTGGATCTGGTCGACGCCGCCGAACCCCAATAAGACCGCAGCTCTCATCGTCGGCTCCTCATGGCCACATCTTAGACATGGCCACATCTTAGACGGGCTCGACGGAAGGTTCCTCGCCGGCCAGTCGAGATTTCTCCGCGGAGCTGCTACCGTCGAACGCCGCGCACCGCCATGACCGAGTCCGCGATTGGCCCGCCCGCGCTCGCCGCTGACTACGTCGACGACGGGGAGATCGGACGCGGGAGCCAGGGTGCCGTGTGGCGCGTCGTGGACACGAGCCTTCAGCGGCGCCTCGCCATGAAGGTGCTCGATGCGCAGCGCGGACAAGACGAGCGCAGCCGCAAAATGTTCGTCGAGGAGGCGCAGATCACCGCGCAGCTCGACCACCCGAACATCCCTCCGGTCCATCGCCTGGGCGTCGGACCCGGCGGGCAGCTGTACTTCACGATGAAGCTCCTGCCGGGCACCACGCTGGAGGGCGTGCTCGCGGGCGGCGCCCACCTGTCCGACCGGCGGGAGCTCTTTCGAGTCCTCCAGATTTTCGTCACCGTCTGCAACGCCGCCGCATTCGCTCACGCGCGCGGGGTCGTGCACCGGGACATCAAGCCCGACAACGTGATGGTCGCCGAGCGCGGGCAGGTCTACCTGATGGACTGGGGGATCGCGCGGGTCATCGGGCAGACGCACACGCCGGACCAGGCCGCGAGAATGCACGTGAGCGTGCCGACGGGCGCGTTCTCGGAACCAGGGGTGATCTCGGGCACGCCGTCGTACATGGCTCCCGAGCAGGCGTCCGGCTCGATGTCCGGGGCCGACCCGCGCAGCGACGTCTTCTCGCTGGGCGCCATCCTCTATCACACGCTCGTGGGACGCCCCCCTTACCAGGGCGCGACGGCGGTGGCGGTGCTCATCCGGGCCGCGCAGTGCGAGTTCGACCACCCGCGGCAGGCGGCGAGTCACTACATCCCCGACGTGCTCTGCAACGTCGTCGCGCGCGCGATGCAGCGCGACCCCGCCGCGCGCTACCAGACCGTCGACGCGCTGCGCGAGGACGTCGAAGCGTTCATGCAGGGACCCCAGCCGTTGCCCATGCGGACCTTCCCGGCCGGCACGGTCATCGTCCGCCAGGGGGACGCCGCCGACTGCGCGTACATCATCCTCCGCGGGCGGGCGCGTGTTTACAAGACGGTCGCCGGGCGCCAAGTCCCCATCGGGGAGCTCGGACCGGGGACGCCGTTCGGAGAGGCCGGGCTCTTCGGCACCGAGCCGCGGGTCGCGAGCGTCGAGGCGATCGAACCGCTCGTCGCCAGTATCGTGACCCGCGCCGCGCTCGAGCAGGAGCTCGATCAGGGGAGCATGCTCGCGCCGCTCGTGCGACAGCTGGCCGCCAACTTCCACGCCGTCGACGCCGATCTTGCGGCGCACCGCCTGGAGGCAGGCACGGCGCAGATCACGCGGGCCGCCCTGCTCTACGTCGCGAAGCACGGCGCCGATGCCGGTGGCGGGCAGAGGGCCGTGGCCTGGGCGCCGCTCCGCGAGCACCTCTGCCGCACGTTCGCCTGCGACACCCGCGAGGCGACGATGTGCGTCGGGTCGTTGCCCGAGGCCAAGCTGGACGTCCCGCGTGACGTCCTGCGCATCGCGATGAACCACTACGGGTTCTGACGCCCCGAGCGACGCGGACGAGCGTCCCTTGATCCCCGCGCATGAGTGATGAACTCTGGGGTGCCGTGGCGAAGCGAACCCTCGAGACCGACTACCTCGTCGTCGGATGCGGCGCGGCGGGGATGGCCTTTGCCGACTCGCTGATCGACGCGTCCCGCGCCGAGATCGTCATGGTCGACCGGCGACACGCGCCGGGCGGGCACTGGCTCGAGGCCTATCCGTTCGTGCGTCTGCATCAACCTTCCTCGTACTATGGAGTGAGCTCGCTGCCTCTCGGCAGCGAGACGATCGACCGTCACGGACCGAACGAGGGATTCTACGAGCGCGCCGGTGCTGCCGAGATCTGCGGGTACTACGACCGCGTCATGCGAGAGCGCCTCCTGCCGTCGGGTCGGGTCCGCTACTTTCCGATGTCGAGCTACCTCGGCGAGCACCGCTTCCTCTCGGCCGTCTCCGGCGAGGAGGTCGAGGTCAAGGTACGCAAGAAGCTCGTCGACGCGACTTACCTCGAGGGGCGCGTGCCGGCGAGCTCACCGCCTCCCTTCGAGGTCGCCCCCGGCGCACACTGCGTACCGGTCGGCGCCCTCGCGAACGTTCGCGAGAAGCCGGCGGGCTACGTCGTCATCGGCGCGGGCAAGACGGCGCTCGACGCGTGCACGTGGCTGCTCGACGGCGGTGTACCGCCGAGCGACATCGGCTGGATCAAGCCACGCGAGGGCTGGTTCCTCAACCGCCGGTATTGGCAGGGCGGAGAGCTGGTCGGAACCATGTTCGAGGGTATCTCGCTACAGCTCGAGGCAGCCGCCCAGGCGACGTCGACGGTCGACCTGTTCGCGCGGCTCGAGGCGACGCAGCAGCTCCTCCGCGTCGACCCGCGCGTCGAGCCCACGATGTTCCGGGGGCCGACGATCAGCGTCGGCGAGGCCGAGCAGCTCCGGCGCATCGAGGGGGTCGTGAGGCTCGGCAAGGTTCGGCGCATCGAGCCCTATCGAATCCTCCTCGACGGAGGAACCATCCCCACGAGCCCAGGGCACCTTCACGTGCACTGTGCGGCCCAGGGACTGAACCCGGCCCCCGAAACCCCCATCTTCACCTCCGGGCGCATCACCCTGCAGTCGATACGAATCGGGCTGCTCCCGTTCGCTTCGGCGCTCATCGCGTACGTGGAGGCCACACGCGACGATCTCGAGGCGCAGAACCGCCTCTGCCCGCCGAGCCGTCAGCCGAACGTCCCGCTGGACTGGGCGCGTGGGATGGTCATCGGCATGAAGGCCGCCAACCGCTGGTCGAAGGAGCCCGACCTCGCGGACTGGCTCGAGCGAGCGAGGCTCAACCTGCTCCGCGGACTCCAAGAGCACGGTGGCGAGCCACACGTGCAGCAGGCGTTCATCCGCTTCGCCGCCAACGTTCGTCCGGCGATCGCGAACCTCGAGCGACTGTGCGGCACGGAGAGCGCCCCGAGTGGCTGATCCGCGACCAGTGGCGCTGGCTCCAAGTCGTTGCGTCCCCCGGCTGCACGGTCGGCGGCGGCTCTCCCACCTCCGCGACGGCACGACGCCGACGACGCAGACCGTCATCGACACGACCGACACCCCGTGCACCCCGCCCGGAGGCATCGGCAGCGACGGCGGCAGCAACGGCAACGACGGCTCGACGGCGGTGGTCGCCTGCGGCCAGGTCGGATCGGGGTGCGACTCCACCGTCTGCAACGGCAACGGCGCGCGCTGCACGACGAAGTACGGCGGCAACCATGCATCCGTATGACCGTGTCATCCCGACGGACAACCCGTATTGTCCGTCGCAGGAGCGCGGCCATGCACTCACATCCCCGGGACCTTTCGTCCCATGGGCCGGGTCGGCGCCTCCGTCCGGCGCGACCATGCATCGGGATGACGCGGTTATCCGTCGGACCGGCACTACTCTGCGCCGGACAATGACCATTGTCCGTGCGGCCAAGACGACATTGGGCCTCTTTGGCCCCGACGTCTCGTCCCGCCCGGCGCGACGATGCGCCGCATTCCCGCGATGGCGCGCTGGACAAGCACCATTGTCCGCCGCGCCGTCGCGACCATGCGCCTCCATGGTCTAGCTACTCCGTCGCGCGAGCTCGCCGTTCGGCCGAAAAGTACCGGCCACGCCCCTCGAGAGTGTTGCGGGAGCAGCCTTTCCCTTGGGCCTACCGGCGCGTGAGGGTAGCGAACCTCGGAATGGTCGGCCGCAAGCGCCGCACGAGCGCGCCGGACCGGCGGATTGCGCTCGCTCTCAGGTCAATCCTTTCCGCGCTTCGTCGAGGGCCCTGACACTCGGCGCAAGACCCCGGGCCCGCGCCCAAAGGGGCCGCCATCCCGCCGAGAGGTCTGCCGACATGTGATGCGCAGGGGCTTCGTAGTCGCGAGCCGTCGTACGCTACGACCCCGCGCTCCGCTCCTCGCCGTGACGACGCGCGGCTCCTTCGAGCTCCACGCCGATCGACACCAGCCGCGCGACGCGCTCCTCGAAATCGGCTTCCACCTTCATGGGCTCGGTCAGGTCTTGCAAGACCACCACGGCGCCAACGATCGCTCCGTTCAGTTCCCGTAGCGGCGACGTTGACTCGAGGAGCCTCGTCGTCGAGCCGTCGAGGCACTCCAGGCTGACGACCTGGTTCTTGAACGATTCTCCCGTATCGAGCGTTCGCGTCAGTGGCGAGGGCCCACGGCGGACCACGGCCTCGTTGCGACGCCACCACTCGAGGATCTCGCCGTACGCGTCGTTCTCGACTGCCTTCACGGACTTGAGAATTCGCAGCACCTCGTCGTTCGCCTGGCAGATGCGACCGGCGACGTCGGCGATGATGACGCCCACCGGGAGCCCTTCGAGGACCGACCACAGCTTACGACCGGCGCGCAGCACGTCCTCGGAGTCGCGCAACTGTCGCTCCTTCGCCCGCAGCACGTTGGCTCTGCGGCGGAACGACGCATACACATCCAGCTTGAGCCGAAGGATGCCAGGGTCGAAGGGCTTGCTGAAGTAGTCCACCGCCCCCACCTCGTAGCCACGCCTGACCTGCGGATCCTCGTGGTAGACGGCGGTGATGAACACGAGCG
>JBEKGQ010000008.1:0-25871 GCA_050012715.1 Polyangiaceae bacterium | reverse complement strand
CCGACAGGGGCATGTTCGCGTCCTTCCCGAGGCCCTGGTACTTCCACAGGTGCTCCCACCCCCAGTTGGCCGACACGTGCGTGTCGATCGGCGTGCCGCGGATCGTCACCGGGTTCACCACGAGCTCGAGGACCCGGAGCATGTCGAGGTGGCTGCGGATCAAGCCGCCGTTCTCGTCGTAGCGCCCGCCCGTCCGCCGCCACACCCAGAGCGACATGACCCCGTCGCGCGTCATCGCCGCCGCCGGGATGAGGCCGAGCGCGATCGTCACCCAGCTCGCCACCGCTCCCGCGAGCCTCCAGGAAAAGCGCCGCACGACGAAGCCCGCCACCGCGCCGAGCGTGCGCGCCATCTGCGCCATCGCGAGCGCGAAGTACGCGGCGAAGTAGTGCGGCCAGAAGATGTGGACGTCGGCCCCCTGCTTGAAGACGACGTACTGCGCGGCCCCGCCGACGAGGAGCGACAGCGAGTACGTCTCTTCGTCACGCCTCGTCACGAGCAGGCGCAGGAGGCAGAGCGGCGCCGCAATCTTCCCGAGGAGGATCGCGAGCGGCGTGAACGAGAAGTCGATCCAGTTCTTGCGCGCGTCGAGCACCGCCCTCAGCTTCGTGCCCTCCGCGCCGCCCCGGTTCTGCGCGGCCCCGATCCAGTCGTTGAGTTGACCGGCGTCGTAGAAGAGGTAGATCCACAGTAGCGCCGACCCCATCGCGATCGCGACCGAGAGCGCCCACCAGCGCGCGTAGGGGATCCGCTGGAAGCGCGGCGTGAGGCGCACCGGCAGCACGTAGGCCCGCAGCAGGGCCCACGCGAGCATCGGGCCCACGATCATGTACCCCGCCCAGTCGCCCGAGCAGGCGAACGCCATCCCGACGAGGCTCGCCGCGAGGTGGCGGCGCTTGCCGGTGACCATGTGGCGCGTGTGGCCCCAGAAGAAGAGGAGCGCGCCGAAGATGCAGAACGTCTCCAGGTTGAGAAACTGCGAGAACCCGACGGCGATGGGGACGACGACGTACGACGCCGCCGCCACCGCGCCGGCCGACCGGCCCCACTTCTCCTTGGCGATGCCGTAGAGCATCGGCGGGATGGCCGCGCTCATGAGGGCCGGGACCAGGCGCACCACGAAGTCGCGATGGCCGAACACCGCGAGGAACACCGCCGGTATCCAGTATTGCCCGAACGGGTGGTGGCAGATGTACGAGACCTTCGGCGGCGGCTGGCCGTTATACCAGTCCCACGCCGGGTAGAAGATGTGCCACTTGAGCATCTGCTCCGCGGCCATCACGTTGCCGGCGCTCCCCGCGCCGAGGTGACCGCCCCCCGGGATGGAGAAGAGCCCCCAGAACGCCGTGAACGCGAACCACGTGCAGGCCACGAAGGCGACGGCGCGGGCGAGTCTCTCGAGCGCAGTGCTGCCCGTCATGGCCGTGAGTGGCCGGACGCTACCATGAGTGCGCCATCCTCTTGCCAAGGAAGCATCCTCGTCGCATTCTCCGCGCGGTTTCACCGATGGGCCGCTCCGGTCTCAGGGAAGGCGCACGCGCCTGATGGGCCGGCGGAGGCTCCGCGATCGGCTCCCCGGCTCGGGGCTCGGCTGGGTCTTCGCGCTGACGACGATCGTGGCCTGGGGGGTGGTCCTCGGGATGATCATCTTCGTCCTCGCGCCGACCCTCGGGGACCGGACGACCGTGGGCTCCCACGACTGGGACCAGATGGAGTCCCACCGGTACCTCGTCACGAAGACCATCCTCGCCTACCGCCAGTTCCCGTTCTGGAACCCGTACGCCTGCGGCGGGCACCCCAACTGGGGCGGCTTCGAGAGCGGCACCACCGTCGTCTCGCCGTGGCTCCCCTTCTACCTCGCGATGACCCTGCCCCACGCCCTGCGCGTCGAGGTGTGGGGCATGGCGCTGCTCTCCGCGCTGGGCGCCTGGCTCCTCGCGTCCCGCTTCACGCGCAGCCCGGCCGTCCGGGCCCTCGTCGTCGTCGCCTTCGCGGTCAACGGGCGCTGGGCCCTGCAGATCACCTCGGGTCACACCTGGCACCTCGCCTACGCGTGGACGCCGTGGGTCCTCTACTTCTACGACCGCGCGGTCGCCGCCGACGCGTCCCTCGGCCCGCCGCGACGGCGGTTCGTCGTGCTCGCCGGGGTATGCCTCGCGCTCATGGTGTACATGGGCGGCATCTACCCGCTCCCGCAGACCATCCTCTGCGTCGCGCTCTATGCGTCGCTGCTCGCCGCGACGACGCGCTCGCTTCGACCCGTCCTCGTCGGGGCCATGTGCGGCGTCGTCTCGCTCGGGCTCTCGGCGCCGAAGCTCCTGCCCATCCTCGAGGTGCTGATGAAGCACCCGCGCCTCGTCGACTCGACCGAGACGATCGACTTCGGCGGGTTCGTCGACGTGCTCACCGCGCGCGAGCAGGACATGTCGAGCGGCCACGGGGGGGTGAGCCAGTGGGGCTGGCACGAGTGGGGGATGTACGTGGGCTGGCCGGTGGTCGTCGTGGTGACGCTCGGGATCCTCGTCGGCCGCGGCACGCGCGAGACGGCGGTGCGCTGGGCGGGCCTCCTCGTCCTGTCGCTCGGGTTCGGCGCCTTCAGCCCCTACGCGCCCTGGCCGCTGCTCCACCGGCTGCCCGTCTTCCAGTCGCAGCACGTGCCGTCGCGCTGGATGTACCCGGCGCTGCTCCTGCTCCTCGCCATCACCGCGTCGACGTTCGAGCGGATCTTGCGTCGGACCGGCTGGGCGCGCGGGTGGCTCGAGCTCGGGCTCCTCGGCGGCGTGGCGCTCATCGCGTACGACATCGCGACCATCTCGCGCCAGCCGACCCGTCACATGTTCTCGCAGCGGATGCCGATCGTGCCCGAGTCGACCGGACCGTTCCACGTCGAGGAGCACCTGCCGGGGCCCCTCGTCTACGAGTCGGAGTGGGCCCCGTCGTCCTTGACCGCGGAGATCGCGAACATCGGGACCATCGACTGCGGGACGTTCCCGGCCTTCCACAACTACTTCCGCGACCAGAAGGGGCACGTCCCGGGGCTGGGCGCGCACGGCGCGGGCGACCCCGAGTACCGGGGCGAGGCGTACATCCCCGAGGGCGTCGGGGCGGCGACGGTGACGAAGTGGACGCCGAACGAAGTGACGGTCGACGTGCAGGGCGCGCGGCCGGGCGAGCACCTCGTGCTGAACCAGAACTGGGACCCGGGCTGGAGCGCGAAGGGCCATGACGTCGCGAGCTGGTCCGACACGGTGGCCGCGACCCTGACGCAGCCCGACGGAACGGTGGTCTTCCGGTACCGCCCGCCGACGTTCTGGCCGGGGGTGGCGCTCTTCTTCGTCACGGTGGGCTGGATCGGGACCGCGTACCGCAAGGCCCGGAGGGCAGCGCGATGACGCTCCATCCGATGGTCGCCCGGGTCGCCGTGTCGCTCCCCTTCCGGATCCTCGTCGCCCTCGCGTGCCTCTACCTGCAGATCACGCTCATGACGAAGGTCGGACGCGACCGCTTCGAGTACAAGTTCAACGCCGACCCCGGGCACGCGCCGGCGTTCAATCACCCCGCGACGGACCTGAAGCCCACGAGCTGGGATCGCCTCGTCGTCGCGCGGTGGGACGCGCAGCACTACGAGGCCATCGCCCTCCGGGGCTACTCCACGTGCAAGGACAAGGCGCAGCTCCAGTCCGGCGAGTACCCCGACGACGACAAGACCTGCGAGCTCGACTTCTACCCGACGTACGGCTGGGCCGGCGGGCTGGTCATGAAGCTGACCCACCAGCCCGCCGACTGGTCGCTCTACGGCCTCTCGCTCTTCGCGAGCTTCGCGTTCCTCCTCATGTGGACGAGCCGCACGATGGTCGACGGTCTCGGCCTCGGCCTCACGTACCTGTCGCTCCTGCTGCTCAACCTGTTCGACACCGCGTACACGCTCGTGACGGTGCAGACCGAGCCGTGCGTCATGGCGCTCACGCTGGGCGCCTTCATCTGCCTCCGCAAGCGGTGGCTCCTCGCCGGCGCGATCGCCGCCGGGGCCGCCACGTCCGTCCGCATCAGCGGCGTGGCCACCGGGTTCGCCTACTGCGCCGGCATCCTCGTCCTCACGCTCGCCGAGCTCCCGGCGCGGCGCTGGGTCTGGGTCTGGCGCGGGGCCCTCATGGTCGTCTCGGGCTGGGGGATCATCGCGCTGCTCCTCTACTTCCAGCACCGCTTCGGCGACCCGCTCATCTACGCCCACGCCCACGAGCGCGCCTTCAGCCACCACGCCAGCCTGGTGAAGATCTTCATCCCGGACGGGAAGCTCCTCATCCAGTCGATCTGGGCGGAGCCGAACGAGGGCGTCATCCTGGCCGCCGCGCTCCTCTGGTTCGCGCTCGGACACCGGGCCGGGCTCGTCGGGTTCCCGGTCGAGGGCAAGGCGTTCTTCTACGTCCTCTTCTTCGGCATCGTCGGCGTCTGCATGTACGGCTCGGTGGAGTACGCCTACGGCGGGAACTCCCGCTACATGGTCACCGTGCTGCCCATCTTCTTCGCGATGGCGGGCATGATGCGGCGGCGGCCGGTGGTGCTGGCGCTCTGGCTCTTCATGAGCGTGATGCACGCCTACCACGGCAACATGTGCTTCTACATCGGGCAGAACCACCCGGACCGGCTGCACCGCTGCAGCTTCGCGCGCTACTTCCGCTCCGAGGGGCTGAAGGACGGGACCGAGAAGTAGCCCGCGGCCGCGCGAGCGATGCGCGAGCCGCCCGCGCGGCGGGTCACTTCAGCCGCGTCGGGAGGCCGAAGTACGTCTTGATGTGCGCGAGGAGCTGCTTGTCCGTCGGGTGATCCACCGTCTCCAGGCCGACGATGCGCTTCTCGAGCGAGGGGTCGTGCTTGTGGACGTACCGGAAGAACTCGAGCTTCGCCGTCGACGGGCCGAGGACGAGCACCTGCTGCGTGCCCTCGAGGGCATGCGCCACGTCGGCGAAGAAGTGGTGGTCGTCGTCCGGGTGGTTGTGCTCGTCGGTCCCCTTCGGGGGATGACGCCGCACGTGGTGGTGCGGGGCCTGCACGGTCCCCTCGTCGGCGCTGCCGAGAGCCACGTGGAAGATGCGGGCCTCGTGGTGATCGAGAAACACGGCGGTACCGGCGGTGGGGCTCATGGTCCCTGTGGCGTAGAGGATTGTCGCGCGCTCCGCAATGGCGCGCCCGGGCTTGACGCGGGCGCCGCGCGCGGAAACGCTGACCGTGCCGCGCATGCTCCTTCCGTCCCTCACCCTCGAAGAGCTCCGAGCCCGCGTGAAGGAGGCCGACGCGCTCCTCCGGGTCGCCCGCCAGCACGCCCGCGACGCGCACGACGATCCCGAGAAGGCCGTCCACGCCAGCGCGCGCATCCAGTCGATCTGCAGCGAGGTGGACGCCCTCTTCCCGGGGCTGAGCGAGCCGTCGGGGCCGGATCCGGCGATCATGGACGCGTTCGCCGTGCTCCAGGCCGCGACGCCGGCCCCGGCCGGGCCGGCCGGCGAAGCCGAGGACGAAGCCGCCGAAGCCGACGGCGAGGCCGCCGAGGCTGACGACGAAGCGGGCGAAGCGGACGAGGACGCCGACGACGCCGATGAAGCGGACCCCGACGAGTGGGGCATCGACTTCGCGAAGCTCGCCTCGGCGATCGAGAACGAGGCGCTGATGTCGCGCTTTCCCGAGCCGGGGCGCTCGGCCTTCAAGCAAGCCGCGCTCTACCTCGTCGAGGCCCACGAGCGGCACGAGCTCTTCGGGATCGTCATCGCCGGCTTCGAGGGCCTCTCCGAGCTCGCGTCGAAGAACGTCGAGGACATGCGCGGCAAGCTCGCGATGGCGCTCACGCTCGAGAGCCTCGCCCAGAAGCGAAGGGACTGAGGGGCGCCTCACGCCGCGGCGGACAGGCGCGACCGCGGGCGACCGGCCGGGGCCTTCTCGCCCGCCGGCAGGAACTGACCGAAGCCCACCGCGCGCCCGAGCTCGGCGTCGAACGCCGCCCCGTCGTAGGCGACGCGGCCGTTGACGAGCACCGCGCGCACCGCGCCGTCGCTGCGGTTGACCATGCGCACCAGGCCGTCGAGCCCCTGCATCGGCGCCTCGTGGTACGCGTCGAGCCGCGCGTCGAGCGCCGCCGGGTCGATGACCGCGACGTCCGCGCGATCCCCGAGCCGCAGGTACCCGGCGTCGACGTTCATCCAGTCGGCGAGCTCGCCGGTCAGCCGCCAGATCGCCTTCTCGAGCGGCATCACCGGCCTGCCGGCGCGCTCCCGGTCGCGGACGTGCCGGAGCATGTGGAGCGGGAAGCTGTAAAACGCCATGTTGCGGATGTGCGCGCCCGAGTCCGCGAAGCCGATGAGCGCCGCCGGGTCGGCCATCATGTGGGCGACCTCGCGCGGGCGATGGTTCGCGATCGTCGTCCGCCAGCGGAGGCTCTTTCCGTGCTCGACGACGAGGTCCAGGAACGCGTCGACCGGGTGGAGGCCGCGCGCCTCCGCGACGTCGCCGAACGAGCGGCCGACGACCGACGCATCGGGGCACGCGACGATGTGCGCGTCGTGGAAGTCGCGCTGCCACACGCGCGGGGTCCAGCGCTTCTCGTAGTCCCGGCGGAACCGGCGGCGGTACGCGGGGTCCTTCATGAGCGCGTTGCGGGACACCTCGTCGGCCAGGTGCAGGGCGGCCCGGCCCGCGCCGAACTCCTCGAAGACCACGAGGTCGATCCCGTCGGCGTAGACCTCGAACGGCACGGGGAGGGTCTGCCAGCGGAGATCGCCGCCGAGGACGCGGTTGACGAAGCCGGTGAGCCGGCCGATGGCCCGGTGGATGCCCGGGGTCGCCTTGGGGTCGGCCATCGTGATGAGCGTCGTCTTCAGCGCGTCGCGGAGGCGGAAGCCGGCGCTCTCGAGCAAGAAGAGGAGCGCGTTCACCTTCGTGACGAGGCTCGGGGCCGACTGGAGGATGCGCCCGCGGCGCCGGAGGATGCGGTTCAGGCGCCGGTACTCGCCCCAGGTGGCGTACGTCGACGGGAGCTGCTTCGACCGGAAGCGGTCCCCGTCGAGCTTGTCCCACGGGTTCGTCATGCTCGAGAGGCCGAGGAGGCCCACGTCGAGCGCCTCCTCGAGCCAGCGCTCCATCGCGGCGAGCTCGCCGCCGGTGGGGCGCGCTGAGCCGTCGACCGCGCGCGCGAGGCCGAGCACGCGGACGCGCAGATCCGAGTGCCCGAGGAACGCGGTGACGTTGGCCCCGAGCGGGTGCCCGCGGAGGAACTCGACGTACTCGCGCGGGGTCGTCCACGTCTTCCGGGCGCGGAGCAGCGGGAGGACCTGGGCGCGCGGGACGCTCTCGACGCGCGTGAACATGTCCGAGCAGTCCTCCGGCTCGGAGAGGATCGCGCTGATGGAGCAGCTGCCGACGGTGACGGTGGTGACGCCGTGGCGGATGGACTCGGAGAGGGACGGCGCGGCGAGGAGCTCGGCGTCGTAGTGGGTGTGGATGTCGAGGAACCCGGGCATGACCCACTGGCCGCGGGCGTCGACGACGCGCGCGGCCCCGCTCGCGTCGAGCGGCGTCTCGCGGATCGCCGCGACGCGCCCGTCGCGGATGCCGACGTGGCGGAGGGCGCCCGGAGCGCCGGTGCCGTCGAAGAAGAGCCCGTTCGCGAGGACGACGTCGAAGCTCACCGGGATTCTCCTTACTCCGTGGCGACCGGGCGGGCCCGCACGAACTGCTCGAACACGGTCAGCGTCACCGGCGTCTCCTTGCCGACCTCCCCGAGGATGCGCTTCACGCGCATCCAGTCGAGCCCTCCGAGGCCGGCGCCGATCCGCGGGAGGCCGATGTGCGTGATGCCGGCGTGGGTGGCCAGCTCGATCATCTTGCGCAGCGACGCGGCGAGGGCCGGGAGCTGCGCCTTCTTCTTCCAGTGCTCCTGCGTGGCCAGGTTGAAGACCGTCGTGCCGTCGGCGGTCCACACGAAGACGTCCCCGAGGCGGAAGCGGCCCGCCGTGCAGCGCGCGGCATACTCGTCGAACATCGCGGGCCAGCGGCGCTTGAACTCGATGGCGATGCCGGCCCCCATCCCGCCCGCGCAGTTGCACCCGTGGGCGTACGCGGTGATCCCTTCGGCGGCGAAGATATCGCCCTTGGTGAAGACGGCCGGCATGGCGTGATCGTAGTCCGATTCGGTAAGTCTGCGAGATCACGTGCTGGGGATGGCGGACGGACCGCCGTCCGAGGGCGACGGGACCCCGGGATGAGCAGCCAACGCGCTGGGATCGCAAGCTACCGGGCTGGCTCGCCCACCCGAGGCTCCGGGGTCGACGCCCAAGACTCCGGGATCCTCGCCCGGAGTCCCGGGATCGTCACCCGGAGCTCCGGGATCGCGAGCTACCAGGCTAGCCGGGCCACCCAGGGCTCCGGGATCGACACCCAGGGCTCCGGGATCGACACCCAAGGCTCCGGGATCGCGAGCTACCGGGCTGGCTCGCCCACCCGGGGCTCCGGGATCGATGCCCGGGGCTCCGGGATCCCATGGAAAAGGGGGGATTGGCCCCTCTCTTCTCCTCCGCCGTCCTGTTGGCCTGGCGGGAGCGTCGGGCAGGCTAGCTGCGGTTCCGGCCCTGGCCGAAGAGGCGGAGGAGGAAGAGGAACATGTTGATGAAATCGAGATACAGCGTCAGCGCCCCGCGGAGGGCGAGGTTGCCGCCCATCCCGCTCGCGTACATCGCCTTCAGCTTCTGCGTGTCGTAGGCGGTCAGCGCCGCGAAGATGAGGATCCCGGCGAAGGTGGTGAGCCACATCAGCCCCGTGCTGTGGAGGAAGATGTTCACCACGCTGGCGATGATGAGCCCTATCAGGGCGAACACCGCGAACCGGCCGACGGCCGAGAGGTCTCTCTTGGTCACCGCGCCGAACGCCGAGATGCCGGCGAAGGTCCCCGCGGTCACGAGGAACGTGCTCGCGATGGACGCGGCGGTGTAGACGAGGAAAATGACGGAGAACGTGAGCCCCGTCAGCGCCGCGTAGGCGAAGAACATCGCCGCCGCGACCGCCGTCGACGCGCGCTGGGCGACCGCGCTGAAGGCGAAGACCATCCCGAGCTGCGCGAAGAGCAGCACGTAGAAGACGATGCGGTTGCCGACGACGACGTT
Organism: Polyangiaceae bacterium; assembly: GCA_050012715.1. Lineage (GTDB taxonomy): Bacteria > Myxococcota_A > Polyangia > Polyangiales > Polyangiaceae > Palsa-1150. The sequence goes on along the minus strand of JBEKGQ010000008.1, from coordinate 16,725 downwards.
GAGCGCCTCCGGCGACTGCGAGACGAGCCACGCGACGAGCCCCGTGATGCCGAGGCCCACCGACATCCACCGGTAGGTGACCCACAGGATGTCGTTCGCGCTCTCGGTCTGCGCGGCGAGCGGACGTGCGGCTGAGTACTGGAACTGGTTCACGCCGCCAAGGTAGGCACGATCCTGCCCGCGGGGAAGGGTCCTCCGCGAACCGTCGGGCGGGACACCGCGAGCGGCGACCTACCGCAGAGATGCCTCGAGCTGGGCCTTGGCGAGCGCGTCGGCGGCGTTCGCGCTGTCGAAGTCGTTGCCGGCGGCCTTCGGCGCGGCCTTGGAGGGACGCGCGATGGGACCGCCGCTGTTCGGCGGCGTGACGTTCGCGAGCCAGCCGCTCGAGCCGCCCTCCTTCGGGGCGGCGGCGGGAGCGGGCGCGGGACGCGGGGCCACGCGCACCGGCGCGGCGAAGGCGACCGGCGCCGGGCGGGGCGGGGCGGGGCGCGACGCGGGCTGCGGGTCGGCGCCGGCGAGGCTCGCGGTCTTCACCGGGGGCGTCGTGGCGGCGGGCGCCGGGTTCACGACGACCGGCGTCGTGACCGTCGTCGTCGCGGCGGCCGGATCGAGGCACGCGCCCGGCGCCGGGTTGGCGTCGGTGCCGATGGGCGCGGTCGTCTTGCGCGACGTCTCGACGAACGACGGGAGCACCGCCGCCTGCGCGACCGCGCCGTTCGCGTGCGCCGCCGACGCGTGCGACGGATCGACGATGGTCGCGGTCGCGTCGAGGAGGGAGTCCGCGTCGCCGCGGGCCACGACCGCCGTGACGAGGCCCACGATGGCGCCGAGCGCCATGAGGCCGGCCGCCCACGACATGCTCTGCCGCGAGCGCAGGATGCGCGTCTTCGCGGTGATGACCGCGGACGGCGGATCGACCGACGCGTCGGACGACGCGGGCCGGCGCGAGTCGCTGCCGCCCGGCGCGTTGAACGCGACCGGCGGCGCGGTCTGCCCCGCGGCCATCGGCTTCATCGGCATGTACGGCGTCGGCATCATCGCCGGCGGGCGCGCCGACGGCGGCTTCGGCGCGGCCACCGTCGGGGCCAGCGCGGGGTTCGGCACGACCCGCTGCATCGACGGCGGCAGCGTGCTCGTGGGACGGAGGATCGTGCGGTCCTCGGTGTCCATCCTCGGGCGCACCGACCCGCGGAGGCTCTCGGGCGAGGCGGGCCGCTCGGTCTTGCGCGTGAGCCCCCGCAGATTGACGTCCGGCGTCTTCGCGGCCTTCGCGATCACCGGGTTCGGCACCGGTCCCTGCGGGCGAGGCGGCAGCATCGAGCGGATCGAGTTCGAGAAGAGGAGCGTCCTCTCCTCGTCGTCGACCGGCGGCTCGAAGACCCGCGGGCGGTCGCTCGTCTTCTGCGCGACGACGCGACGCTTGGACGACGGGGAACCGTGCACCACCTCGTAGTCTCCGGTACGGATGACTTCCGACGGGTCGTTCGCTCGGGGGGGACGCTTGGATGAGGGCAGCACGGCTTCCTCCGGTTCGGGGGCAGAGATGGCGCTCTTCAACGCGCTGCAGGAGGCGAGCCACCCCGGCCGGGCGGCGCTGATTTCTCCATTCGACAAGAGAATCGCGCGCTTGCCCGCCGCCCGAACGTGCGGCGCCGATGTGTGGAACACCCGATCGTCGCCCCGTGTCTCCTCGGCTGGGGGTCCAGCGATCCATGGCCAGGCGCGCATCCCGGCATCTTCGGCCGAGTGTGGAAAACGTTTTGGCTTCGCGAGCGTAGGATGGGAGAGCGCATGGGCGACAAAGAGCGGTTCCATCCCCTCTTCGAGCACTGGGCGGGCGCGGTGCGCCGGCGCCTCGTGGCTCGCCGCGTCTTCACCGGCATCGCCCTCGGCCTCGCGCTCGCCGTCATCCCCGCCGCCATCGCCTGGAAGACGCGTCACGGAGCCCTCCGTCCGCTCTCGGCGCTGCTCGGGGTGGCCGGCGCGGTGGCCGGCTTCGTCGTCGCGCGGAAGAAGCGGTGGAGCGACGTCGACGTGGCCCTCTGGCTCGACGATCGCCTCGAGACGGAAGAGGCCATCACGACCGCGGTCGAGCTCCGCAACCAGGCCGAGGACGACGACGAGGCCCGCGCCGTCGTCGTGTCCACCGCGGCGACCGCCCTCGCGGCCGCGGACGAGAAGCGCGCGCGCCCGGCGGTCTTCCGCCCGCTCCACGCGCTCGCGCCGCTGGCGGTGGCCGCGCTCGTCTTCGTCGCGCGGTCTCCGATGCCGCGACTGCCGGTGGTCGCGCACCCCCCGGGCGAGACGAAGGTGCAGCTCGCGGAGGTCGCGGGCCTGAAGAAGGTGGCCGAGCTCGGCGAGGCGAAGGCGCGCGACGACGCGCAGAAGCAGCGCCTCGAGCAGATCGCCAAGGACGCGGACAAGCTGAAGGCCGACCTGGAGAAGGGCCTCGAGAAGCGAGAGGCGCTCGACCGCATCGCGAAGCTGCGGGACGAGATCGCGGCCGAGCGGCTGACCCTGGGCGAGGGCGAGAAGCGCGCGGGGCTCGAGGCGGCGATCTCGAAGCTCGAGGAGAACGAGTCGACGAAGGAGGCGGCCAAGGCGCTGGCCGACCACGATCTCGAGAAGATGGACAAGGAGATGGAGCGCATCGCGAACGCCCGCGAGAAGCGCGACCGGGACTCGGCGAAGAAAGCGCTCGAGGACGCGGCGAACGCGGCCAAGGCGAACGGGGCGAAGGACGTCGGAAAGGCGCTGGAGCAAGAGAAGGAGTCCCTCGAGGAGCGCGAGAAGAGGGCCGAGGCGCTGCGCGACCTGGAGAAGGCGATGGAGGACTCGGGGGTGGCGAGCCCCGAGCAGCGGAGCGAGGCGGAGTCGCTGGACCGCAAGGGCGACGACGCCACGGCGAAGAAGCTGGCCGACGCGATGGGCAAGGCGCTCGAGAAGCTGACGCCCGAGGAGCGGAAGAAGCTGGCGGAGAAGCTGAAGGAGCAGGCGAGCAAGGGTGGCAAGCCGATGGACCCGCAGCGGATGAAGGATCTCGCGGACGATCTGTCGACGCCCGAGGGGCAGAAGAAGCTCGAGGACGAGCTGAAGGAGATGGCCCACGAGGACGACGAGTCGCCGGAGTCGAAGGGCCAGAAGAAGCTCGACGACGCGGAGGAGGGGGCGGACGGCGCGGAGGGGGACGTCGACGGTCAGGGAGAAGGCGACAAGGGCGAGGGAGAGGGCCAGGGCAAGTCGCCGGGCGAAGGCCAGGGCGGCGAAGGCCAGGGCCAGGGCGGCCCGGGTCAAGGCCAGGGCGGCGAAGGCCAGGGCCAGGGCGGCGGCAAGATGCCGATCCCGCTCCCGGGTCCGGGGCAGGGCAGCAGCGGCGGTGACGGGTCCAGCGGCGGCGGCCACCACCACGACACGGGGACGGGCCCGCACGACGGCAAGACCGAGCCGGTCGCCGCGGCCGGGACGCTCAAGAGCCGCGCCCACGGCGCGATGAACAAGGCGCCGGGCATGCCCGGGATGACGACCGGGCTCACCCCCGGGAAGACCGGCGGCACGGCGAACGTCCAGGGCACCGGCGCGCTCGGCGCCGCGGGCCCGAGCGAGGTCGACGGGGTGGACCACAGCGACGTGCCCGAGGAATACCGGGAGCAGGTCCGGCAGTACTTCCAGCCGTAGGCCGACGTCAGAGAGGGACGAGGAGACGATGACGAACGACTTCGAGGTTCGCCTACAGCAGGCGAAGGCCGCCATCGGGATGCTGCGCGAGGCGATCGGGCGGGTCATCGTGGGCCAGGGCGAGGTGGTCGACCAGGTGATGTGGGGCCTCACCGCGGGCGGTCACGTGCTGCTCGAAGGCGCGCCGGGCCTGGGCAAGACGCTGCTCGTGCGGACGCTCTCGCAGTGCCTCGATCTCCGCTTCTCGCGCATCCAGTTCACGCCGGACCTCATGCCGAGCGACGTGGTGGGGACGAACGTGCTGGTGATGGACGCGGCGCAGCGGGCGGCCGGCTCGATGTTCCAGGTGCAGCGCGGGCCCATCTTCGGGCAAATCGTGCTGGCGGACGAGATCAACCGCGCGACGCCGAAGACGCAGAGCGCGCTGCTCGAGGCAATGGCCGAGCACGCGGTGACCATCGCGGGCCAGCGCCTGGTGCTCGAGGAGCCGTTCTTCGTCCTCGCGACGGAGAACCCGATCGAGATGGAGGGCACGTATCCGCTGCCGGAGGCGCAGCTCGATCGGTTCCTCCTCAAGGTGGTCGTCCCGAACCCGAGCGAGGACGAGCTGTGCGAGGTGCTGGTGCGCACGACGGGCCGCGCGCCCGAGGCCCCGCCGCGCGTCATCGACCGGGAAGGCGTGATGGCGCTCCGCGGGATGTGCCGCGACGTCGCGGTGGCCGAGCCGGTGCTTCGTTACGCGGCGAGGCTCGTGCGGGCCAGCGACCCGACGACCGCCGAGGCGCCCGACGCGGCGAAGCGCGGGCTGCGGTACGGCGCCGGGGTGCGCGGCGCCCAGTCGCTGGTGCTCGCGGCGAAGGCGGTGGCGCTGTGCGAAGGCCGCGCGAACGTGTCGTTCGAGGACGTGAAGCGCGTGGCCAAGCCGGCGCTCCGCCACCGGCTCATTCGCTCGTTCGAAGGCGAGGCGGAAGGAACGACGACCGACGCGGTGGTCGACGCGCTGCTGGCGAGCGTGGGCACGCGCCCCGCGAGCGTCGAGGCGGAGCGGCCGCGGGGGGCGGCGTGAGACTTCGCGGGGGGCTCGCGGTCGCGGCGCTCTTCTTCGCCGGGCTCGCGGCGGGGGATCTGCAAGCGGCCCCTCCGCCGGCAGCGCCCGGGGCCGCCGCGCCTTCGTCGCCGGTCTCGCTGCGTGCGGCGCCGGTCTTCGGCACGGACGCGGCGGGCGGCCAGGGCTGGGTCGAGCTCGTCGTGTACGTCGACAACGCGGGCGGGGTGCCAGCCAAGGGCACGCTGGAGCTCACCGGGAGCTACGGCGGCTACTCGATGCGGAGCTCGGACGCCCTCTTCGTCGCGCGGGCCCCGTTCAACGTGCAGCCCCGCAGCGAGGCGGTCATCCGCGTCCCGGTGCGGGGCGAGAGCTACGGCGGCACGACGCTCACCGTGTCGGCGACGGGGAGCGACGGGGCGAAGCTCGCCGAGACCACGAGCTCGCTCGGGAGCGCGGAGGGCCCGCTCCTCGTCGACCTCGACGAGCCGTCGCGGCTCTCGGTCGTGATGCGCGGCTGGCCCATGGCGCCGGCGTGGCGGCCCGCGCCGTCGCCGTACGCGCCGTCCGGCTCGACGACGCCGCTCACCGTGGGCTCGCCCGCGGTCGACACGACGACGGGCGACGAGGTGCTGCCGGAGCGCGCGGCCGGCTACGCGGCGGCGACGGTGGTCGTCGTGCCGTCGGAGCGGCTCGCGCGGCTCCAGGGGGCGGAGCTCGACGCGCTCGTGGGCTGGGTGCTCGGCGGCGGGACGCTCGCCGTCTTCCCGACGCGGCCCGAGGATCTGCGCGCCGGCGTGCTGACGACGCTGGCGGGAAGCCCGGTGTCGGTCGAGGCGCCGCCGTCGCTGATGATGACGCTCCCGGGGGCGTTCCGGTCGACGCCGACCCCGTCGTTCAGCGCCCCGCCGCCGCCGCCCGCCCTGCCGTGGGGGCCGACGGTCCCCTCGCCGGTCGACGCGGGAGGCTCGACGCCGATCGGCTGGTTCGTGCCGGCGCGCACGTCGTCGGTCGGATCGGGCGCGGCCACCGGTCCGTCGAACGCGCTCCGCGGGAAGCTCGTCGGCTACTCGGGCGGCAACCTGCGGCCCACCGAGTACGGCGCGACGGCCGCGTACGGCCTCGGCCAGGTGCACGTGCTCGGCTTCGATCCGACCACGTCGCCCGCGCTCGAGGACCCGTGGATGCACGGCCGCATGCTCGACATGCTCGGCGACGCCTGGGACCGCCGCGCGCTCGAGGCGTTCCCGGGCGGCAGCGGCGTGCGGAGCTCGAACCTCTACGAGGTTCACCGCGCGCTCGACCCGAACGAGAACTTTCGCCCCGCGCTGGGCATCGCGGCCATCCTGCTCGTCCTCTACTCCATCGCGGTGGGGCCGCTCACGTTCCTGCGGGCCCACCGGCGCAGCCGTCCGCTCGACCCGCTGGTCTGGGCGCCGATCGCGAGCGCGACGTGCTTCGCGCTGATCGTCGTCGTGGGCCTGGCGGGCAAGGGCTGGAGCGGCCGGGCCCGGCACGTGGCGCTGGTGGAGGCCGGCGCGGGCATGTCGCGGGGGACGGTGCGCCGCTTCCGCGGCTTCTTCGCGAGCCAGACGCGGGCGATGCGCGTGCGGGCCTCCGAGCCGGCCAGCGTGCTCGAGGTGGTCACGACCGACACGCGCTCGCAGGGCAACCCGGTGCTGCGGCTCGACAAGGACGGCGCGTCGCTCGAGGACCTGACGAGCCTCCCGTGGCAGACGGTGGTCGTGAGCGAGGACGGCTTCACCGAGCTGGGGAGCGGCATCGCGGTGCGCGAGAAGAGCGACGGGAGCGTGGTGGTGGCGAACCACACCGGCCACGAGCTGCGGAACGTCGTCGTGTGGGCGCCGAAGACGGACGCCACGTTCTTCGCGACGGTGGCGGCGGGGGACACGATCCTGTCGAGCGCGGGCCGCTCGCTCTTCGCGCCGCCGGCGCGGCGGACGACGACGGCCGGGACCCGCATCGTGCACCCGCTCGATCCGAGCCACATGACGATGGCGCTGGGCCACGCCTCGGACGACGTGGTGACGCAGTGGACGGCGATCATGGCGGCGGCCGGCCCGGCGACGGACTGGTGGCCCGACGACGTCCCGGTCGTGACCGGAGAGATCCTCGGCGGCGAGGGTGTGAAGACGGACGCGGGTCTGCGGGTCGAGAGCGACGTGCTCCTCTTCCACGTGGTCGGCGAGGGAGGGGCGACGTGAGCGCGGCGGCTCCCCTGCCCGTCGCGGCGCCGCGACCGGCCATCCGCGTGCGCCACCTGTGGCACCGGTTCGGCAAGCTCGACGTCCTGCGGGACGTGAGCTTCGACGTCCACGAGGGCGAGATCTTCGGCTTCATCGGCCCGAACGGCGCGGGGAAGACGACGACCATCCGCGTCATGGCGACGCTGCTCGAGCCGATGGCGGGCAAGGTCGAGATCGACGGCTGGGACGTGACGATCGACCCGCAGGCGGTGCGCAAGGTCATCGGCTACATGCCGGATCACGCCGGCGTCTACGAGCGCGTCACGGTGCGCGAGTACCTGGAGTTCTTCGCCGACGCGTACCAGGTCCCGACCGCGGGGACGACCTACGCGGTGGTCGACGCGGTCATGGAGCTGACCGATCTCACCAAGCTGCGCGAGAAGCTCGTCGCCACGATGAGCAAGGGCATGAAGCAGCGCCTCCAGCTGGCGCGCACGCTCCTTCACGATCCGAAGGTGCTCATCCTCGACGAGCCGGCGAGCGATCGCGAGCCGCGCGCGCGCATCGAGATCCGCGACTTGCTCGTCGAGCTGAAGAGCATGGGGAAGACGATCTTCCTCAGCTCGCACATCCTCACCGAGCTCGCCGACGTGTGCACCTCGGTGGCCATCCTCGAGCGAGGGCGGCTCGTCGTGTCGGGCCCCATCTCGGACATCGCGCGTCGCCTCGAGGCGGCGCAGGCGCAGCAACCCCCGGCCCCCCCGCCCGAGGTCGGCCCCCCACCGGCGCCGATGCCGGCCTCGGAGTGGACGGCGCAGGACGAGCCGCCGGCGCCGCCCGCCCCCGCCCTGCCGACGCGCAGCGTGCGCATCAAGGCCCTCGCGCCGGGCGAGGCCGTCTACGCGGCGCTCGTCTCGATGCACGGGATCCGGAGCGTGTCGCCCGGGCCGGCGGGAGCGGTCGTGGTGAAGTACGCGGGCGACGAGCAGATGGTCGCGGGCATCGTGCGGGCGCTCGTCGTCGCGAACATCCCGGTCGTCGGGGTCGAGCCGGAGCGCAACGAGCTCGAGCGGATCTTCCTCGAGGTCACCAAGGGAGAAGTGCAATGACCGCCCCCGCCGTCGGCGCCGTGCATGTCCCGCCCACGCCAGGGCTCATCGAGCGCTACCTGCGTGACCCGAACGCCATCTGGATGCGCGAGATGCGCCAGTCGGCCCGCCTCGCGCGCACGCCGTCGGTGCTCTTCGCGCTGACCCTCACGCTGGGCCTCCTCATGTGCTCGATCGGCGGCCTGACCGCCGCGAGCGACACGACGCCGGCGACCATCGGCGGGGCGCTCTTCCAGGTCTTCTTCTCGCTGGCCTACGCGGTCGTCATCCTCGTCGGTCCGGCGGTGGCGGCCAACGGCGTGGCGTCGGAGCGCGAGGGGCGCACCTGGGAGGCGGTGCTCCTCACCGGCCTGCGGCCGAAGGACGTCGCGCGCGGCAAGTTCATGGCCGCCTACACGACCATCGCGCTCTACATCGTCGTCCTCGCGCCGGTGGGAGCCCTCTCGTTCCTCTTCGGCGGCGTGACCGCGACCGAGGTGGTCGTCGCGTTCGTCTTCCTCTTCCTCGTCGCGGGGCTCACGGTGGCCTTCGGCCTCGCGGTCTCCTCGCTCATGTCGAGCCTGCGCGGGGCGATCGTCGTCACGCTGATGCTCGCCATCATCATCGGGCCGCTCCTCTATTTCATCTTCGGCTTCGGGGCGTCGTTCGGCATCCACAAGCTCTGGAACGAGGTCCCGGAGGCGTTCCCCATCTGGCTGCCGCTCGCCTACTCGCGCGGCACCTTCGGCCTCGAGTACGTCCTCATCCTCCTGGCGGTCCCGCTCCTCGTCATCGCGACCCCGGCCTGGTACCTCTACGAGGCGACCATCGCGAACCTGAGCGGCGAGGCCGATGATCGCTCGACCGGGTTGAAGCGCTGGTTCTTCTTCTCGACGCCGCTCATCGCGATCGCGTGCGCGGTCCCGAGCGCGGTGGCGGAGGACGACGAGTCGCGCATGGTGCTCTCCATCATGGGCCTCAGCGCCTTCGCGCTCTACCTGACGTTCTGCGCGTTCCTCTTCGCCGGCGAGCCGGCCGGCCCGTCGCGCCGGGTGCGCATCCACTGGCAGCGCGAGCGCGCCGGCCTGCTGAAGCGCTTCTTCGGCCCCGGGCTGCCGAAGACGGGCATGCTCGTCGCGGCGCTCGGGTTCGCCTGCGTGTGGCTCATCGCGTTCGGCGACATGGCGCTCATCCACCTGCTCGGCTCGAGCGCCAAGAAGTCGACCTACGTCGAGGAGGTGTTCTTCTTCGCGCTCTACACCGCAGGGTTCTTCCTCTTCGTGACCGGCCTCACGGCGTGGCTCCGGTCGCGCAAGCAGACGCCGTGGATCGCCCGGCTCGTGGCGGCGGCGCTCCTCTTCCTCGTCTGCGCCGGCCCGTGGGTGGTCGCGGCCATCGGCGGCGTGCTCGCGCAGCACCACGGCGACGACTGGCTCGTCATCGGCGCCCCCAGCCCGTTCTACGCGCTCTACATGATGAGCTGGCTGGACTCGTCGTACTCGCGGACCGACGTCCCGGTGATCGAGATCGGCGCCGGGGTCTCGCTCCTGTGGGGCATGTTCGGCATCGCGCTCCTCGGGGCCGCCGCACAGCGGTGCCATCGCATCGTGCGCGATCACGACGCGGCGGTGGCGGCCGCCGAGGCGGCCCTCCGCGCCGAGGACGAGCCGCCGGCGACGCCGGCCCCGGCCGAGGCCGCGGCGGCCGGATGAGCGCGACGCTGCTCGATCCCGCGTTCACCCGGGAGCTCGAGGCGCTGCGCCGGCGGCTGCGGGTGCGCGCCCGCTCCGGCGCGACCGGCGAGCACGTGGCGTCACGACGCGGGAGCAGCGCCGAGTTCCTCGAGCACCGCCCGTACGCGCCGGGGGACGATCTGCGGCGCATGGACTGGCTGGCCTTCGCGCGGACGGGGGAGCCGGTGCTCAAGCTGTTCCGCGCCGAGGAGGACGTGGTCGTGCGTCTCGTCGTCGACGCGAGCGGTTCGCTCGAGACGGGGGAGCCGCCCAAGATCGACGTGGCCAAGCGCGTGGCGGCGGCCATCGGGTACATGGCGCTCGCGTCGAGCGAGCGGGCCCAGGTCGTGGCGGCAGCGGACGGCCTGGTGCGCGTGCGCGAGCCGGTGCGCGGGCGCGGAGCGCTGGCGAAGCTCCTGCGCGAGCTCGACACGATCACCGCGGAGAAGGGGACGAACCTCGCCGGCGCCATCGACGGCGTCGCGCTGCGCTCGCCGCGCCCCGGGATGCTCGTCGTCGTCAGCGACTTCCTCGACGCGGGGCCGTTCGACGCCGCCCTCGGGCGCGCTGCGTCGGCGGGGCACGACCTCGCGCTCGTCCAGGTGCTCGCCCCGGAGGAGCTCGACCCGCCCTGGGACGGGGACCTCGCCCTCGAGGACGCCGAGACGGGGGCGGTCCTCGAGGTGACGCTCGACGCGCGCGCGGTCGAGGCCTACCTGGCGCGCCTCGGGGGGCTCGTCGCGATGCTCCGGTCGACCGCGAAGAAGCTCGGCGCCACCTACGTGCGCCTGTCGACGGCCGAGCCCCTGCTCGAGGCGGTGCGGCGGTTCGTCGCGCGCGCGGTCGACTGAGCCCGGAGCGGCACGATGAGCGGCTTCCACTTCCTCGACCCGAAGGGGCTCCTGCTGCTGCTCGGCCTCGTGCCGCTGGTCGTCCTCTACATCCTCAAGATCCGGCGGCAGCGCCAGCGGGTGTCCTCGACGTGGCTCTGGGCGTCTGCGCAGCGCGATCTCCTGGCGAAGCACCCCTTCCGCCGGCTCGTCCCGGAGATCCCGCTCCTCCTCGAGGTCCTCGCCCTCGTCGCGCTGGCGGTGGCGCTGGCGCGCCCGTCGACGCGAGGCGGAGCCATCGACGGCGATCACGTCGCGATCGTGCTCGACACGAGCGCCTCGATGGCGACCCGCCTCGGTGGCGCGGCCGGGACGACGACGCGGATGGAGCAGGCCAAGCGGGCGGCGGAGAACGTGGTCTCGCAGCTCTCGCCGGGGGCCGACGCCATCGTCATCGAGGGCGGGCGGGAGGCGCGCGTCGTGGCCCCGCTCGACCGCGACCCGCGGCGCCTCCAGGCCGCCATCGCCGGGGTCGCGGTGCGCGAGGTCGAGGGCGATCTGGCCGGCGCGGTGGCGCTCGCCGCCGACCGCCTGCGCTCGCTGGGCGGTCGTCCGCGCATCGTGGTGATCACCGACGGGGCGCTGGCCCACGACGAGCCGCTCGTGGTCGGTGGGATCCCCACCGAGGTGCTCGGCGTCGGCGACGAGGAGGACAACGCGGCCATCGTCCGCGTCGACGTCCGCTCGGGCATCGACGCGGGGACGCACCACGAGCAGGTGCAGGTCTTCGCGATGGTGCAGAGCTTCGGCGCACGCCCGCGCGAGGCCTACGTGACGCTCACGATCGAGGGCCGGACCGATCCGGTGGCGTCGCGCCGGCTCCTGCTCGAGCCGGGCGCGAAGCTCCCGGTGGTGCTGACCTTCGAGCCGCAGCCGCTCGACCACGGCCTCGGTCTCGTGGTGCAGCTCGCGCCGGGCGACGGCGAGCCGGTCGACGACGCGGCCTACGGGCGGGTCCCCGGGTCGCTCCGGATGCCGGTGGTGGTCGCCTCGGACGCGACGTACTCGTGGACGACGCGCGCGATCGAGGCCGACCCCAACGTCGACCTCCAGCGGCTGACCGTGCCGCAGCTCGCGAGCGTCAACGTCGACCCGGAGGCGCTCGTCATCGTCGAGGGGGCCTGTCCGGCGACCATCCCCGGGCGCGATGCGCTCATCCTCGCGCCGGCCGCGGGCGCGTGCTTCGGCGTCGGCGTCGGCGCGCCGGTCGACAACCCGCCGCTCACGTCGTGGGAGACGGGCGACCCGCGGCTGCGCTTCCTCACCCTGGACGGCGTGCACGTCGCCCGGTCGCTCGCCCTCGACGCCCACGGCGCGGGCGCCGCCCTCGTCCGCTCGTCGTCCACGACGCTCGTCGCCGACGCGTCGGTCCCGGGTCGGTCCGTCACGGTCGTCGGCTTCGATCCCGGCGACAGCGACTGGCCGCTGAAGGCGTCGTTCGTCCTCTTCGTCCGGAACGTCGTCGAGCTCGGGCGGCTCCATCGCGCGCAGGGCGCGGCCGGCCCGGCGCGCACCGGGGATCCCGCGCGCGTGACGGTCCCGGACGGGACGACGAAGGTGCTCGTCGACGGGCCGGGCCTCGCCGAGCGCGAGATGCCCGCGAAGGACGGCGTCGCGATCCTGCCGCCGCTCGACCGCGCCGGCCTGTACCACGTGCGCTGGAACGAGCCTCACGTCGGCGCGGCCCTCATCGCGGCGAACCTCACGAGCGTCAAGGAGAGCGACGTTCGCGCGCGGCCGGTCCCCATCGCGGGCGCGCCGGGGCCCACCGCGACGACCAGCGCCGCGCACGTGCTCGACGGCCACCGCGAGTGGATCACCTGGCTCGCCTTGCTGGCGGCGCTCGCCATCGCGGCCGACGTGTACTGGACGACGCGGCAGCCGCGGATCCGTCGCGCGGAGGTGGAGCGATGATCCCCACCGTCGCGCGCCTGTGGATGCTCGGCGCCGGGGTGGCGTTCGTCGCCGGCGTGCTCGCTTTGGCGCTCGCGACGCGGCGGCGCGGCGTGCTCGGCGTGGGCGGTCTCGTCGTGGCGCTGGCGGGGGCTGCGCCGCTCGTGTACGCGGCGCTGGTCGTCGCGGGGGTCGTCCGCGAGACCTACGTGCGCTTCGATCATCCGGCGGCGCTGGTGCTCGTCGCCGCGGTCGGCCTCTTCCTCGGCCTCCGCCTGTCCCGGCTCCCCGCGCGGATGAGCGGGGGGCGGCGGAGGGCGATCTTCGCGCTCTCGGCGATCGCCGGCCTGGCGGCGGTCCTCATCGTCGCGGAGCCCGAGCTGGGACGGCCGCTCGATCGGCTGGCGGTGGTCGTGGCGGTCGACCGCTCGCGCTCCATCGACCTCGTCCCCGGCGCCGAGGCCCGCGTGCGCTCGGAGCTCCAGGTCGCCGAGAAGTCGATGCACGACGACGACCGGATCGGCACCGTCGTCTTCGGGGCCGAGGCGGCCGCCGAGGATCCCCCGCGCCCGCGCCAGGAGGCCGCCCCGCCGCAGCGCGTGGAGGTGGGGCGCGACGCGACGGACCTCGAGGCGGCGATCCGCCGCGCCCTCGTGGAGCTCCCGGCCGACGCGGTCGGGCGCGTCGTGCTGGTGAGCGACGGGGTGCAGACGAGGGGAGACGCGCTCGCCGCCGCCGCGGCCGCGGTCGCGGCGGATGTGCCGGTCGACGTGGTGGTGCTCGATCAGAAGGTGGTCCCGGACGTGCGCGTCGTGAGCGTGCGCGCGCCGCCCCGGGCCGACGAGGGCGAGCCCTTCGAGCTCCGCGTCGTCACGTCGAGCGCGGTCGCCACCGACGTGGAGCTCCGGGTGCGGCGCGATGACGGCGAGGTGCGCGTCGTGCGCACGCGCATCGAGAAGGGCGAGGACGTCCTCCGGCTGCGCGAGACGGCGAGCGACCCGGGGCTGCACCGGTACGACGTGGCGGTGACGGCGCTCGATCCGGCGGCCGACGGGGCTCCCGACGACAACGCCGGCAGCGCGTTCGTGCGCGTGCGGGGCGCCTCGCTGGCGCTCGTCCTCGAGGGAGACGTCGGGCACGGCGCCCCGATGCGAAAGGCGCTCGAGGCGAGCGGCTTCCGGGTCGTCGAGCGCGGCACCACCGGCGTGCCGTCCGACGTGGGCGGTCTGGCCCCTTACGACCTCGTCGTCCTCAGCGACGTGCGCGCCAGCGATCTGAGCACGACGCAGATCGACGCCCTGGCGGCGTACGCGCGCGACCTCGGCGGGGGCCTCTTGCTCATGGGGGGCGACCGCTCGATGGGCCCGGGCGGCTACGCGCGCACGCCGCTCGAGGAGGTGTCCCCGGTCGCGTTCGACCTGAAGCAGGAGAAGCGCCGCGCGTCCCTCGCGGAGGTCATCGCCATCGACTACAGCGGCTCGATGGGGGCGATGGTCGGCGGGCACACGAAGCTCGAGCTCGCGAACGAGGCCGCGGCGCGCTCGGCGTCCCTCCTCGGCCCCGGCGACCGTCTGGGCGTCGAGCACGTCGACACGGTGGTCCGCTGGACCGTCCCCATGTCGCCGGTGAAGGACCCGCAGGCCCTCGGCAACGACATCCGCAAGGTCGGCGTCGGCGGGGGCGGCATCTACACCGACATCGCGCTCCGCGCCGGCTACGCGGCGCTCGCCAAGGAGAGCGTGAACCTGAGGCACCTCCTCCTCTTCGCCGACGGCGCCGACGCCGAGCAGATCGCCGGGTGCCGCGCGATCGTCAAGGAGGCCTTCGACCACGGCATGACGACGAGCGTGATCTCGCTCGGCCGCGGCAGCGACTCCCCCGAGCTCGAGGTGCTGTCGAAGATCGGCGGCGGGCGCTTCTACCTCATCGAGGACGCCACCAAGCTGCCCGCGGTGTTCTCGCAGGAGACCATCCTGGCGGCCCGCAGCGCGATCCACGAGACGCCGTTCAAGGTCTCGGTGGGCATGCCGGCCGCGCCGACGCGCGGGATCGACTTCACCCGGCAGCCGGCGCTCGAGGGGTACGTCGTCACGGTGCCAAAGCCGCGCGCGAGCGTGCTCCTCGGGGGCCCGGAGGACGACCCGATCCTCGCGTCGTGGAGCGTCGGCATCGGGCGCGCGGCGGCGTTCACCAGCGACTACAAGGACCGCTGGGGGCAAGAGTGGCTTCGGTGGCCGGAGGCGGCGCGCCTCTTCGGCCAGCTGGCGCGCGACACCGCGCGAAAGGCCGACGACCCGCGGGTGCGGCTCGAGGCCGACACGAACAGCGGCGAGCTCCACGTGCGCGCCGACGTGGTGGGCGACGACGGGAGGGCGCAGACGTTCCGGCGGCTCACCGCGCACGTCGCGGGCCCCGACGGGTTCACGCGCGACGTGCCGCTCGAGGCGGTGGGCGCGGGGCGGTACGCGGCGAGCGTCCCGCTGTCGCGACCGGGAACGTACGTGGCGGCGGCGAAGGACGAGGTGACCGGCGAGCCCGTGGGGACCATCGGGGCCGTGATGACCGCGGGCGAGGAGCTCCGGCCGACGGGGAGCGACCGCGCGCTCCTCGGCCGCGTCGCGTCGATGACGGGCGGGAAGGTCCGCGACACGCTCGCGGGTCTCTTCGACGACCGCGCCGCGCGCCGCTTCGCCTACAAGTCGATCGTGCCGTGGCTCGCGGTGCTGTCGGCGCTGGCCATGTTGCTCGCGGTCGCGGCGCGGCGCGTGGGCGTCCCCGACGTGCTCGCGGCGATGTCGGCGCGCGCGCGCGCGCACCGGCAGGAGCGGCTCCGGCGGCAGGCCGACGAGGCGGCCGAGGCGGCGCGGTCGCAGGCGGTGGCCATCGAGGAGCAGACACGCCTGCGCGACGCCATCGTCGCCCGGCGCCAGCGGGACGCGGCGGCGTCGCGGGACTTCTCGACGACGCCCCTCGGAACCGGCTCACCCACGCCCGAGCCGCCGCCCGCGCGCCCGATCCCGGCGCCCGCCGCCTTCACCCCGCCGCCCCTGCCCGTGGCCGGCCCCGCTCCCCCGCCCGCTCCGACCGAGCGGCCGCTCACCGCCGCCGAGCGGCTCGCGCTGAAGCGACGCAACCGGCGCTGACCGGGCCTCGCGCCCGCGCTTCGACCCGACGACGTCAGTGCATCATCACGACGAGCGTGACCGCCCCGCCGACCACAAGCGCGAGGAGACCCACGATCACCGGCAGCAGCCACCCGGGCTTGGCCGACGGAACGCCCGCGGCCTGGAGGTCGTCGAGGGTCGGCGACAGCGGCGGCTCCCGGCCGGGGCCGTCGCCCATCGGCAGCGTGGTCGGGATCGGCGTCGCGAAGGGATCCGACGCCACGTCGAGCGGCGCCGCCTTCACTGCCATGATGCGGGCGAGGCTCTGCGCGATCTGGCGGCCGAGCTCCTGCTGCGGCGTCGTCGCCCACTGCAGGTGGTCGCCCTCGAGCCCGTAGGCGTGCCCGACCGCGTCGGCGAGCTCTCCGACCGTCTTCGTCCGGATGTTCACGTTCTTCGCGAGGGCCGTCTCGAGCACATCGTCGAGCCCGGGTGGCACCGGATACTTCCCGCCCGCGGCCTTGATGCTCGGGGGCAGCGGGTCCTTCGTCATGATCGCGAGGAGGATCGACGGGCCGTTGTTTCCGGTGAAGGGCACCTCGCCGGTGATGCACTCGTAGATGACGGCCGCGAGCGCGAAGACGTCGGCGCGGGCATCGATGCTCTCGAGCCCCTGGGCCTGCTCCGGCGACATGTAATACGGGCTGCCGATCGTGGTGCCGAGGACGGTGAGCTTCTTCCGGTTGCCGCCGCTCTGATCCTTCACCGACCCGAAGTCGAGCAGCTTCACCTCGTCGCCCTCGCGTGTGCCGCACAGAAACAGGTTGTCGGGCTTGAGGTCGCGATGGATGAAGCTCCGCCGGTGGGCCTCGTCGAGCCCGATGGCGACCTGCGAGAGCATGCGCACGACGCGCTCGGGCGGGAGCACCTTCTCGCGCTTCAGCACGTAGCGCAGCTCCTCGCCGTCGAGGAACTCCATGGCGAGGAGCCACGTCGAGGACACCATGTCCCGCTGGAAGTCGAGCACTTTGACGATGTGCTCGTGCGGCAGGAGCGCGCTGATCTCGTACTCGCGCTTGAAGCGCTCGAG
>JBEKGQ010000007.1:0-26048 GCA_050012715.1 Polyangiaceae bacterium | reverse complement strand
CACCGCAGCCGCTGACGCTGCAGTGCATCTTGGCGCCGCCCATCTCCTCGAGCGTCACTTTCTCGCCGATGACCATCTCGGCCATCCGGGGGCTGCCGAGGTACATGCTGGCGTTGCCCTCGACCATCACCACCACGTCGCAGAACGCGGGAATGTAGGCGCCGCCCGCCGCGCTCGGACCGAAGAGCAGGCACACCTGCGGCACCTGCCCGCTCATCTGCACCTGGTTGTAGAAGATGCGCCCCGCGCCGCGACGGCCCGGGAACATCTCGATCTGATCGGTGATGCGCGCCCCCGCGCTGTCGACGAGGTACAGCATCGGCACCCGCAGACGCTCGGCGGTCTCCTGGATCCGGAGGATCTTCTCCACCGTACGGCGGCCCCACGATCCGGCCTTGATCGTCGAGTCGTTGGCCATGATGGCGACCGTGCGCCCGCCGACGAGGCCCGTCCCGGTGATGACGCCGTCGGCGGCGAGCTCCGGGTCGAGGTTGTTCGCCAGCGCTGCGTCCTCCACGAAGCTGCCGGCGTCGAGCAGGCGCGCGATGCGCTCGCGGGCGAAGAGCTTTCCCTGCTCGGCGTTCTTCTGGTGGTACTTGGCCGCGCCCCCTTTTTCGACGCGGGCGAGCGTTTCCTTCAGCTTCTGGTCGGACATCGGGCCGCTTTCCCTTAGCGGAAAGGTGCCCGTGCAGCTAGCACGGGCACGATGGCTCGCTCGCGACTCGTCCAGAGGCTACGGACGGAAGACGAGCGGTGCGTTGACCGTCGCCATGCCGCCAGGCTTGGGGAAGTGCGCGCTCGCCTTCATGAGATCGTTGATGCACATCACGAGCGAAGGGCTGTTCGCGTGGCCGCCCGGCGCGGCATCGACCGAGAGGACCGCGCCGGCCTCGTTGACGTTGATCTGGAGCGTCACCTTGCCGCGCAGCGCGGGATCGGCCCCGCGCGCCTTGTTGTAGCAATCGACGAGCTGGCTCGAGAGCGCCTCGACCGTCGGACGCGGGTTGAAGGACTTGGGGGCGTTGATCTCGCCGATGAGGACGGAGCCGCCCGTGGGCACCGGCCCGGGCGCGACCGGAGCGGCCGGGGCGCCGGATTCGGCGGGCGGGGACGCCTCGGAGTCGGACGAGGCGACCGCGGGCGCCGAGGGGGGCGGCGTCGACGAACCGCACGACGCGAGCGCGACCACGAGCATCAGAGGGGGAGAGAGGCACCTCATGCCGTCGAGCGTACCCGGTTTCGTAGGAGGATCCGTCGCGTGAACCCCCTCTTCAAGCTGTTCGTGAAGGGCCACGTGTGGCTCTATCGGTCCTCCGGCGGCCGTCGCGGCGCGACGATGCAGGGGATGAAGGTGCTCCTCCTGACGACCAAGGGCCGGAAGTCCGGCGAGGCGCGCACCGTCCCCATCGTCTACTACCTCGACGGCGACGAGATGTACGTCATCGCCTCGATGGGCGGAGCGCCGCAGAGCCCGGCATGGTTTCACAACCTCACCGCCGACCCCGACGTCACCGTCCAGCGCGGCCCCGATACCTGGCGCGCGCGCGCCGAGGTCGTGCCCGAGGGAGCGGAGCGCGATCGCCTGTGGAAGGGCGTCACGGAGCAGATGCCGAACTTCGGCGAGTACCAGAAGAAGACGACGCGCGTGATCCCCGTCGTGCACCTCGTCAAGCGTCCCTGAACGACCGAGCGCAGCGCTTTCGAGGATGGGAGGTCACCATCGAGCGCAGAGCGTCGACGACGAAACCGAGCGCCACGCCGCCGCGAGAGCGAACGTCCACCGGCCGGCTCGAAACGTCGCGTTCCGAAATGCTACGTCGCGCCGATCGATTCTCGGCGAGACTTTTCCGCCGCCGCGCCGCGTTTTCGAGCCAGAAAGTCACGCTCGGGATTCATCGGTCGACGTTCTCGGTGACATCGCGGCTCCATCGATTCAAGAAGGCCCGCGAGCAACGACGATTGCAAGGTTTTCGAGCAAGAAAGTCGCGAACGGAATTCTCGACGGCGCGTTCGATCTTCCAATCGCGGCGCGAGAGATCAACTCGCGCCTTCCACGACGAAAGAGCGTCGCTGGCAATCGTGACCGCAACGACCTGGATTCATCGCGCCGCGGTCGTCATCTCCGTCCGCGCGCCGGGATTGCTCGCGACGGACCGGCCCAACCGCGTGCGACGCCAGCGCGGGGAGCGGCGCGCACGACGTGGGCGGCGGGCGCTCGGGCTCCGAGAGGCTGCGCCGTCGACGGTCGGGCGAACTGGCGCGCCCGCACCTCGCGCGCCGGCAGCGCGGGCAGCGAGAGTCGCGACGCGTCGATGCCCAGCATCGACGGCGACGGCCCGCGAGGAGCCGGCGTGGCCGCAACCGTCGGCTGTGCGCGCACGTACGCGCGCGTCCGGCTGACGACGGGCGTCGCGCGATTGCCGGAGATGGCCTGCCCGCCGAAGCCCGGCGTGAACACCTGCGACGCGGGCGCGAACGTCCACGGCTCCTGCGACGGGAAGCCGAGCATCATCGCGACGCCGCCGAACCAGCCCCACTCGGGGGCGAGCGGCGCCCAGCCCAGATAGTCGAACTCCTCGTCCCCGATCCGCCAGGACACCCACGCGCCCGCGTAGTCGCGCCCCGGGATCCAGACCCAGCGACCCGCGCTCCACGCCCACCGGCCGTAGTGAAAGCAGACCCAGCCCCACGCGAAGTCGCTCAGCCAGACGTAGTCGCCATCGGAGTAGTCCCAGCTCCCGTTGGTGTCGTAGGGCTGGAACGCGGGGCCGACCTGGGTCGGATCGGGCGTCCACACCGTCCCGTACGATGGATCGTCCGCCCACGTGCCGTAGGGATCGAGCGCGGGCCGGAAGTCGGTGACCGCGCTGGGGTCCGTGTCGGCGTACTCGTCGCCCGGCGGCACCGGGATCGGCTGGTCCGGGTCGACCTGAGCGCGCGCGGTCGAGGGAATGGCGGCGAGGGCGACGACGACAACGACAACGACGGAGGAAACGCGAAGCGCGCTCATCTCGGGGTGAAGTGTAGCATCGGCGCATGAGCACGAGCGTCTTCGCGGGCAAGGCGACCATCATCACGGGCGGAGCGTCGGGCATCGGCGCGGCGCTCGCCAAGCAGCTCGCGCGCGCGGGCGCACGGCTGGTCCTCGCCGATCGCCAGGTGGCGCTCGCCGAGAAGGTGGCCGCGTCGATCCGCGCCGACGGCGGCCACGCGACGGCCGTCGAGCTCGACGTGCGTAGCCTGCCCGCGATGAGCGCGGTCGTCGACGCCACGTTCGCCCAGCTCGGCTCGGTCGACTACTTCTTCAACAACGCCGGCATCGGCATCGGCGGCGAGATGGATACCTACGAGCCCCGCGACTGGGACGACGTCATCGACGTGAACTTGCGCGGGGTGGCCTACGGCATCCAGGCCGTGTACCCGCGGATGATCGCGCAGGGCTCGGGCCACATCGTCAACACGGCCTCCGTGGCCGGGCTCCTGGCCGTTCCGGGCAACGGCTCGTACACGGCGACCAAACACGCCGTCCTCGCGATCTCCAAGGCGCTGCGCATCGAGGCGAAGCGGCACGGCGTGCGCGTCTCGGCGCTTTGTCCGGGCGCCATCCGGACGCCGATCCTGACCGGCGGTAAGTACGGCCGCATGAACGTCCCCGGCCTGACGGAGGAGGCCGCCGCCGCGATGTGGGCTCGCCTTCGTCCGATGGACGTCGACGTCTTCGCCGGCAAGGCCCTGCGCGCGGTCGCGACCAACGAGGCCATCATCGTGATCCCCCGCTGGTGGAAGGCAGTGTGGCTGCTCGAGCGCCTCTCGCCCGCGCTGAGCGCTCGCCTCGCGGAGTCGGCCCTCGAGAGAATGCGCGCCCAGCTCACCGCCGCGAGCAGCCGCGGCAAGGCGCGCGTCACCGAATCGAGCGACGTCCGGCCACCGCGCGGCGCGGGGCTGCCTTCGTAGCCCTCGAGCACGCACGCCGGCTGTCAACTTGGCATCGTGGCTCTCGCACCCGTGGCGCCGCGCTGACAGAAATTCCGCGCGTGGCGCGCGCGAGTGTCGGGGTTCACGCAAAAGCGCGAGCGGCACGCATCATGCTGATTCTCTGCGCATGAACGCACCCCACCTTATTGCTTCCACGCTCGCGGCCTTCGTCGTCATCACTTCGGGCGGCAACGCCCTCGCGCAGAACGTCGCTGCGAGCGGACAGCCTTATCCGAATCGGATCGTCAACGGCGTGAACCTCGGCTACTCGACGCGGCCGGCGGACCTCACACCACTCGGCATCAGTCTGTCGGATTGTCTCGCGGACACGACGTTGCAGTTCTCCGTCACGCTCAGCGGCTTCACTGGCGCGGACAACCTCGAAGTGTGGGCCAGCACGACGTCCGACTGCACGGCGCCCACGGATCGCGGCATCGGTGCGACGACGGCCAAGTGCTGGGCGATCGCTGGCGCCAACGTCACCGCCCCCGTCATCAACACCCCCCAGACCTACAGCTTCGACGTGCGCGTGCAGGACCTCGTGGGTTGGCAGCAAGGCGCGCCGTCCCCTTCGGTATGCGCCAATCCACCCCCGAAGGGAAAGGAGGCCTGCAACGCGCAGCCGACCTGGGCGGCGGTGCCGATGAACGTCGACTTCCTCGCCATCGACGCCAACGGCAACTCCGACGGCACGCCCTTCCAATACTCGATCATCACCGACCTCGTCGGACCACCCGCGCCCTCGGGGCTGAACGTCACACCGGCCGGCAACGGTTGGCTCGCCAGCTGGACTCCGAACGGCAACCCCGACACTCTCGGCTACGACCTCTTCTTCGCGGGCGCCGCCGTGCCCGAGGGCGGAACGGCGGCCTGCTCGGCGCCGCCCCTTTCGAATCCGCTCGGGACCGACATCGGCGACGCCGGCGGGGGGAGCGGCATCACCGTCGCCGACGCGAAGGTCGGCACGTACAGCTTCGGGCCCGCGCAGAGCGACACGCAGGCCGCCGTCGTCCTCACGGCGGTCGACGGGCTCGGCAACCTGGGCCCCGCAACGTCGCCGGCGTGCGATGCCGTGGGCATGGTCGACGCGGATCCCTCCGACGAGTCGAAGGCGCCGGGCCTCGCGTGCGCCGTCGGCGAAGCGGGCGCACCGATCGGGGCCGCCGGCGCGGCGCCGGTTCTCGGTCTCCTCGCGCTCGCGTGGGGGGTGACGCGCCGTCGCGCGTCGTAAGAGCCCTTCACCGGCGAGCCTACCTCGGCTCCATCTTCGGGTGAGCCGACGCGACAGTTTGTCCCGATTGTCGGTCTGTCACGGACTGCTACGACAGAGCTGGCGATCGCTGGCCATACAGGGGCATGGTGGACCTCATGGGAACGCGCGCGCTCTGCTCAGGGTTTCTTCTTCCGGCGCTCCTCGTGACGGGGTGCCTCCACGAGCCGGACCTCGACGCGGCCCAGCCCGAGTGGGAGCCGCCGGCCGAGGTCGTGGTGCAACGCGACGTCACGATGAAGTGGCAACGCCCCGACGAGGAGCCGCCCATCGCGCCCGCCCTCGCGGCGTCGCCCAAGGATCGCTGGATGCCCGATCCGGTGCCGTTCCGCATCGGCGCGGGTCATGGCGCGCTCGGGGTGATCGACCTCACGCCGTGCCGCGCCGTCGGGCTTCCCGCGGGCTATCTGGCGATGCGGGTCACGTTCCACCGCGACGGACGCGTCACCCGCGCCGTCGTCGAGGGCCCGGTGCCGCCGCCCGAAGAGGCGCTCGACTGCGTGGCGGAGCAGATCCAGGGCGCGTCCGTGCCCGTGTTCGACGGACGCGACGCCTCGCTGACGAAGCGGTTCTTCGTCGCGGCGGGCGGAGGCGCGCTCGAGCCGGGCGACACGGTCGTGCGAAAAGGCGGCCGGAGCCCGCGGCCGTCGGAAGATGGGGACGGCGCCGGGCTCACCCGGCGCTGAGGCGCGCTCGTCCGCGCTGCCGGGCGACGCGCCGGGGGGACGCCGTCACGCGCCATCATGGCTCGATTCTCGCTCTCTCCCCGGAGAGATGCACGCGAGCGGGCCACGGAGCGCGGCGAAGGAGCTGGCCCTGCGGCTGCGCGCCTTGAGGCCGCTGCGCGAGGGGATGCGCGTCGAGCTCGGGTGCGGGGTCCAGGTACAGGGACGCGTGTGGGTGCCGGGCCCGGGCGTGGTTCGGCTCGGCGACCGCGTGCGGCTGGACGGGCGCCGATGTGCCATCGAGCTGCGCGCGCACCCGGGGGGCGAGATCGTCATCGACGAGGACGTCGTCATCGAAGGGGGTGCGTCGATCGAGGCGACGATCGGCGTGCATGTCGGTGCTCGCGCGCACATCGGCCCGCTCTGCAAGATCATCGACAACCACTTCCACCGCGTCACGGGACGACGGATCGATCGGCCCGAGGGCGTCCCCGTAGAGCTCGGGCCGGACTCCATCATCGGACCGCGCGCCGTGATCCTGCCGGGCGCGTCGATGGGAGCAGGCGCGTGGCTGGGCCCGGCCTGCGTGCTCTCGTTCCGGCTGCCGGCCGGAGCCGCACTCTCCGGAGCGCTCCATGCATGAGGAACGGCGTGGCGACTCAAGCACGACGACCCCTGCGGGAGACCGTCTCCATCTTGGCCTCGTTCGCCCGCGCATCCTACGAGCTCCGCGGAACCCGGCGGGGCGCCCGCGTGCGTTGCTTCGGCGCGCTCCATGTCCCGCAGCGCCGCGGCGTGACCGTCGGTGACAAGGCGGTCTTCCTCGGGGGACCCATTTCCACCTGTCTGCGATGCGCTGAGGGAGCGGAGCTCTTCGTCGGGGAGCGCACGGTCTGCAACTACGGCGTCGAGGTCGCGGCGAGCACGAGCGTCCGCATCGGCCGCGACTGCATGATCGCCTCACTCGTGCACATTCGCGACGATGACGGAAGGCGAGCCGCCCCGGTCGTCATCGGAGACGGCGTCTGGATCGCGTACGGCGCGGTGATCGAGCCCGGGAGCATGGTGGGCGACGGCGCCGTCGTCGCGACGATGTCCGTGGTGAGCGGCGTCGTGCCGCCGCGCTCGCTCGCCGCCGGCAATCCGGCCCGGTGCCTACCGCTCGACAGGGTCGACGTGGCAGAGCCCGGCGGCGACGAGGATCGTGACGGCGATCGATGGCACGCCCCCGACGAGGTGCGGGGGGCGATCTTCGAGTGGCTCGACGACACGCGCCTCTTCGGCGACGCAGAGAAGCTCGTCACGAGCGATACCCAGCCGCTTCGCGAGAGCGGGCTGCTCGACAGCCTGGGCACCGTGGAGCTGCTCCTGGCGCTCGAGAAGCGATTCGGCGTCGCCATCGACCGAGCCCGCGCCGCCCATACCCAGGCGCAGACCGTGAAGGCCTTCGTCGAGCTCGTGACCCAGTCCCGACCGAGGGCCGCATGACACAACTTCTCCACCGAGCGAGCCCGGACGTCGCGGCCACCTCGCAGCTCGCCGAGTTCGCCCGCTTCGTGGGGCAGCGTACCGGGGTCGCGTTCGACGACTACCCGGCGCTCCACGCATTCTCGACGCGAGAGAGCGCACGCTTCTGGGCGCTCCTGCTCGAGTGGAGCGGCATGGCCGCGGAGGGCGAGCCCGAGCCTGTCCGCGTGGGTTCCGACGTGGCGGGCGCCCGCTTCTTCCCCGGGTTGCGGACGTCGTGGCCCGAGAACCTACTGGCCGTCCGCGGCCCGCGCGAAGAGCAAGCGATCGCCATCGTGGCCGTGGACGAGACGGGCACCCGCACGGAGATCACGCGGGCGGCCCTGCGGCGGCGCGTGCGCGCGGTGGCCGCCGGCCTGCAGGCGCTCGGCCTCCGCGAGGGGGACCGCGTCGCAGCGCTCGTCCGCAACACAGTCGACACGGTCGTCGCGTGCCTCGCGGTCACATCCCTCGGCGCGACGTGGTCGTCGCTGGCGCTGGACATGGGAAGCGCAACGGTGCTCGCGCGGTTGACACCGCTCGCGCCACGGCTCCTCCTCTGCCACCAGCGAACGCGGATGAACGGCGCGCTGATCCAGGCGCCGGTACACCCGATCGCGGGTGCCCTGCCCTCCCTCGAGGCCGTCGTCCGGCTCGACCCGGACGACGGAGAAGGCCTTGCGACACCACCGGGGGGCTTGCGATGGACGACTCTGCGCGACGTCGAGCGCGAGGGCAACACCGCCGCGGCGGCCACCTCGGAGGAGTGGCCCCGCTTCGCGTTCGATCATCCGCTCTTCGTCCTCTTCTCGTCGGGGACCACCGGCGCGCCGAAGGGCATCGTCCACGGGCACGGAGGGACCCTGCTCGAGCACCTGAAGGAACAGCGCCTGCACTGCGATCTCCGGCCCAGCGACACGCTCTGCTTCCAGACCTCCACCGGATGGATGATGTGGAACTGGACCCTCTCGGCGCTGGCCACGGGGGCGCGGATCGTCCTCTACGACGGCTCGGTGTCGTACCCGGAGCGCGACACCTTCCTGAAGCTGGCCGCTCGCGAGCGGGTGACGGTCCTCGGCGTCAGCCCGGCGTACCTGCAGTACCTGGTCGATGCGGGCGCGACGGGCATGCACGACGAGCTCGGTGAGGTGCGCACGATCCTCTCGACCGGCTCGGTCCTGCATGGCCACCTGCACCGGTGGGCGCGCGAGCACCTCGCACGGGCGCCGGTCGAGTCGATCTCGGGCGGCACGGACATCCTCGGATGCTTCGTGATGGGAAGCCCCTGGAGCAGCACCTACGAAGGGGAGAGCAGCTGCATCGGGCTAGGGCTCGACGTGCGGGCATGGACGGAGCGCGGGCCATCCACGGAAGGAGCGGGCGAGCTCGTCTGCATGGCGCCGTTCCCATCGCGGCCCGTCGCATTCCTGGACGACCCGAGCAGCACGCGATTGCACCACGCGTACTACGAGCAGCACCCCGGGGCCTGGACGCACGGGGACCTCGTCGAGCTGACCGCACGCGGCACGGCGCGCGTCCTCGGGCGGTGCGACGGCGTGCTCAACATCCGCGGGATCCGCATCGGGCCGAGCGAGATCTACGACATCCTCGGGCGCCGGGTCCCCGAGGTGCTCCAGGCGATGGCGGTCGACGCCGCCGCACCGCACGAGCCGGGCGGCAAGCGCCTCGTCCTGTTCGTCGTCGTGCGGCCGGGGGCGACCCTCGATCGCCCCCTGACCCTGCGGATCAAGAAGGAGCTGAAAGAGGGCGCCTCGGCGGCGCACGTCCCGGCCGTGATCGTCGCGGTCGACGAGCTGCCCGTGACCTTCAGCAACAAGCTCTCCGAGGCCGCGCTGCAGGATGCCCTCAACGGACGCCCGGTCCGCAACCTCTCCGCGCTGCGCAACCCCGGGGCCGTCGAGGGCGCCCTCGCGCGCTGGCGTGCAGCGGCGACGGAGCCCGCACCTCGGGCCGTGAGCCATCGCGCGTGAAGGTCCGTCCTACTTGCCCTGGAACCGCGGCTTCCTCTTCTCGGCGAAGGCCGCCAGCGCCTCTCTTCGGTCCTGGCTCACGAGCGTCTTGTCGTAGCTCACCCTCTCCAGCTCGAGCCCTTGCTCGAGCGTCGCATCGAGCGCGCGGTCGATGGCCTCCAGGGCCGCCGCCTGCGCGATGGGCGCCCCTTCCGCGATGGGCCGCATCCACTCGATGGCGTCATCGACCACGCTCTTGCCGGTCGGCGTCACCCGGTTCACGAGCCCCCACGCCAACGCCTCGTCGGCGGTCAGCCGGCGGGCCAGCAGGATCATTTCCTTCGCGCGCGCCTCGCCGACGATGCGCGGCAGGCGCTGCGTTCCCCCCGCCCCCGGGATGATCCCGAGCGACGTCTCCGGGAGCCCGAGCTGCGCGTGCGCCGCCGCCACGCGGAGGTCGCAGCACAGGGCCAGCTCGAGGCCGCCTCCCAGCGCGGCGCCGTTGATCGCCGCCACGACTGGCTTGGGCGACCGATCGAGCGGCCCGAGCTCGCTCCGGTAGAGGTCGACCTGCACGCGCACGTCGTTCTCGGACATGCCCTGTCGCTCCTTGAGGTCGGCGCCCCCGCAGAACGCTTTGTCGCCGTCCCCGGTGATGACGATGGCCTGGATGGACGCGTTGGTCACTGCCTCCCGCGCGAGGCGCCCGAAGGCGAAGAGCGTCGCGCGCGACAGGGCGTTCGCGCGGTCGGCACGGTCGATGGTCCACACCGCGATGCCGCCTCGCTGCTCGACGCGGATGGGAAAGTCGTCGCTCATGCCCTCACTTCTTTCCTTTCTTCTTCCTCTGCTTGCCGTGTTCGCCGGGCTCGGTCGCCCCGGTGGCCTGGAGGGCTTCGAGCTTGGCCAGGCGCGTCTTCAGCTCCTGGTGCTCGCCCTGCAGCTTGTCGAGCTCGTCGCGCAGCGAGTCGGCCGGACGCTTCGGTTCTCCGAGATCGCGGACCACTTCGCGGATGCGACGGCGCACGCGCGCGTCGCCGTCCGTGTCGAGCTGATCCCGCAGGGTCCCCCGCGCCTTCGGGTCGCCGAGGTCGCCGAGGGCGCGCACCGCGTCGATACGGAGCAGTGGGTCGCTGTCCTCGAGGAGCAGCTCGAGGGTCTCGCGCGTCTTGCGGTCGCTCGCGAGCTTGGGCAGCGCCAGGATGGCGGCGCGCCGCGCCCGCGGCGGGTACCCATAGCGGACCCGCGCCGTCAGGTGCGGGACGGCGCGGTCGTCCCGCAGCGCCGCGAGGCCGTCGATCGCACCGGCACGGACGACGTCGAACCAGCTCGGCCGTTCGAGGAGGTCCACCAGCATCTCGAACGCGGCGATCTGGCGCGTCTTGCCCATCGCCCTCGCCGCCTCACCCTCGACGAGGTAGCTCGCGTCGCGCATCGCGTACGGCTTGAGCGCCTCGAACGCCTCGACCGTGCGGTAGCTCCCGAGCGCATCCATCACGGCTCGCCGCACCTTCGGGTGCCCGGTCGCCCGCGCGAGCCGGAGCGCCTCGAAGCCCTCGCGCGCCCGGAGCTTCCCGAGCGCCGCCGCGCACTCCGCGCGCACGCCCCAGAACTCGCGCTCGTCGGAGAGCCCTCGCGCGAGCGCGTCGATGCTCGGCGGATCGTCGGACTTCGCGAGCCCCTGCGCGGCGAGCCACCGCCCGCGCGCCGTCGGCGCCTTCGCGAGCTGCGCGCGCAGCATGTCCGCCGGCACCCTCGGCCGCACCTCGCCCACGATGCGCATGTCCGGATCGACCACGACGAACGCCGGCCTCTCCGGCACCGGGAGCGTGAACGACTGCTGCTTCTCGGTGACCCGCACCGACCGGCGGACGACCTTCCCGTCGGCGTCGCCGAGGTCCAGATCGAGCGGCTCCTCGAAGCACGCCGGCACCCCATCGCTCGTGGACTGGGTCTGGCGCGCCGTCACCGTGAGCACGCCCTTGTCCCAGCCGACCTCGACCTCCATCTCCGGGTGTCCCGGCTTGAGCGTCCATTGCTCGAACGCGCGCCCGAGGCTCCGGCCGGTCACGTCCTCCATGGCGCGCTGGAGGTCGCGGGTTTCGACGACGCCGCGCGCGTGCCCAGCGAGATACGTGCGCACACCGCGCCAGAAGAGGGCCGTCCCGACGTCGGCTCGGAGCGCGTGGAGCACGAGGCCGCCCTTCTCGTAGAGATGGCGGTCGAAGAGGTCGAGCGGTGCGTCGTAGTCCTGGCACACGATGGGCCGCCGGTAGCGACCGTGCGCCTCGCCGAAGTAGGCCTCGAGGTCGACCTTCAGGCCGTACTCGTACTCGTCGCGCCCGAGGTGCTTGTCGCGCCACACGTGCTCGAAGAACGTCGCGAACCCCTCGTTGAGCCAGCCCTCGTACCAGGCGCGGCACGTGACGTAGTCGCCGAACCACTGGTGCGCGAGCTCGTGGGCGATGAGGTCGTCCGACGAGACGTCGAGCGCGGCGCGCTCGTCGAGCAGGATGTGCTCGTACATCGTCGTCGCGGTCGTGTTCTCCATGCCACCGAAGATGAAGTCGGCGACGACGATCTGCGCGTACCGGTTCCACGGATAGGGGATCCCCGTCACCTCGCTGAAATGCTCGATCATCTGCGGGGTGCGCGCGAACGTCCGTCGCCCGTCCTCCTCGCGCCCGCGCGGGACGAGGTACGAGACGGGCACCTCGCGCTCGCCCGCCTTCGCCCTGTCGGTCAGCTCCGCGAACTCGCCGGTCGCGAGCGTCACGAGGTAGCTCGAGTGCGGCTCGCTCATCTTCCAGTGGTAGGTCCACTCGCCCTCCTTCGGGCGCGCGCTCGAGAGGAGCGCGCCGTTCGACAGCGCGTACCAGCCGTTCGGGACGTGAGCGATGATCTCGGTCGTCATCTTGAGGTGCGGGCTGTCGTGGCAGGGGAACCACTGCCGCGCGTCCTCCTCCTGGCACTGCGACCACACCTGGCGCGGGCGCGCCGGGTAGTGCTCGTCGGGCTCGAGGAAGTAGAGGCCCCGCCGCGGCGTCGCGCGGTAGCGAACGAGCACGCGAGCCTTCTCGCGCCCCGCGACCATCGCGATGCGGATCGCGCGGCCGTCGTAGTGGAACGTCGCGCCCTTGCCGTCGAGGGCGACCTCGAGGATCTCGAAGCCGACGGCGTCGAGCAGAAGCTCGTCGGCCGCGGGGTCGACGCGGCGTACGTCGAGGGTCGCCTTTGCCGCGATGCTTTGCGCGGCGACGTCGAGCGCGATGTCGAGGGCCAGGTGGTCGATCGCGAAGGGGCGGTCGCGCTCGAAGTGGCGGGAGCTGGTGGGCAGCGTGAACGGTCGGCCGGCGGCGAAAGAGGCCTGGTGCTCGGCGGACCCGATCGACGCGCAGCCGCACCGCGCGTGCAGGCGATGCTCGAGGGGCATGGGAAACGGCAGCTTCACACGACGCAGCGCGTGAACGGAAGGGCTCCGTGCAAGGAGCACGGCGGGCGCGTGCCGCTTCCTCGACGGACGCCCCGACCGCGGTAGACTCGCGCGATGCGCGTCCGTCACTCCACCCTGAGTTTCGCGGTGGCGGTCACCCTGGGTGCATGCGCAACCTCGGGCCCCGACAACCTCCACGGGCCATCGTACGAGAGCGACGGCGGAACGGCGACAGACGGCGGAGCCGACGCGGCGGGCGGTACGACGCCGGAAACCGGTGGCCCCGCCGACGGCGGCGTGGACGTCACCACGACGGACGGCACCGCGCCCGAGGGCGGGGACGCCGCGTCGGAGACCGGCGCGGATACGGGCACGGCGGGCGACACCGGCTCTCCGGGCGACACGGGCGCGACGGAGGCGGGGCCACCCTGCACGTCGTCGATGGCGCTCCTCGCCGCCAACGCGACCTCCCTCGCCGAGGCCATCTACGGAGGCGGGCAGTGGTCGGCGGCGAGCGTCGTCTCGGGCGGCGCATCGGCGGCCCCGGCGCTCATCGGGCTCGGCAGCGGCTACCTCGCGGCCTTCGTCGGCACGGGCACGGTGAACGATCTGCCGCTGAAGTGGACGGCGTACACCGGCTCGTGGGCTGCCCCCGCGAGCATCGGCGCGGCGCTCGGCCAGGGCGTGCCGGCGCTCGCCGCCATCGGGACGACGGGGCACGTCGTCTACTGGGGCAGCGACAGCAAGTTCTACCATGGCACCTACTCGGGCTCGGCGTGGGACGCGGCGAGCGACCCCGTCGGAGGCAGCGGGGCGTCGCAAGGCTTCGGGCCGAGCGCACCGGCCGCGGCGGCGTCGGGGACGACGCTCGTCGAGACGCAGTCGGGCTCCAACGGCGTCGTCTACGACGACGCGTGGACGGGCACGTGGGCGGCATCAACGGCGCTCACCGGCTCTTCGGTGGTGACGACCCTATCGCCCGCGATGGCGACGATGAACGGGGGGACGGCCGACCTCATGCAGGTGTACGTCCAGTCGAGCGACGCCGGGAGCTACTACCTCGAGTACTCGACCCGCACGTCGGGCGCGTGGTCGGCTCCCGCGAACGTCTACGCCCAGGGCAGCAACGTCGCCTACGCCGGGACGACGCCGGCCCTCGCGGGCCTCCCGAACGGCGGCGCGATCCTCGCCTGGATGGGCGGGACCCCGGCGTACCCGTACGTGTCGACGTACACGCCGGGCGGCGGATGGAGCGCCCCGGTCGCGGTGTCGAGCGACACGCTGGTCTCCCCGCCCGCGGTGGCGACCGGCGTGTGCGGCGCCACCGCGGTGATGGCGTACGTGAAGACCGGCGGCGCCATCGAGGTGGTGACGACGAGCGGTGGCGTGTGGGAAACGCCGCAGGCGATCGCGGGCGCGGGCGGCATGCAGTGGGTGGCGGTTGCGACGGTGCCGTGAGCGGCGGGGGCAACCTCGGTTCGTCGAAAGATATGTCCGCGACGGGCTCCCCGTTGGGGAAGCGGCCGTGTCTGCCCCCAATCATCGAGCCACCCGCTGGGCACCGCTGGCGATCGCCGCGACGGTCCCGACGCTCCTCTTCTTCGTCCTGCCACCGCTCTCGCGGAGCGGCATGTGGGACCCCTACGAGCTGAACGTCGCCGACCTGTCCCGGCGCATCGCGCTCCAGCTCTTTCACGCGAGCGACCTCGCGCTCGCGGGCGCTGACAACTCCTTGCCCCACCTGAACGACCTGGGGCGGCCGCAGCTCCCTTTCACGTCGATCGCGCTCGGCTTCAAGCTCTTCGGGTTGCACGAGTGGGCGGGGCGGCTGCCGCTCGCGCTGTGGGGGGTCGCCGGCGTGCTCGCCACGTACGCCTTCGTCGCGCGCCTCTTCGACCGGCGGACGGGCGCCTACGCGGCGGTCGCGCTGGCGACGATGCCCGTCTACTTCGTGCAGGCGCGGACGATGCTCGGCGACGTCTGCACGATGGCCGGCTTCGCGATGGCCTTCGGCGGTCTCGCGGTGGCGGCGTTCGACCGCGACGACCGAGGACCAACGCACCTCGGCAGACGGCTCCCGTGGCTGGGCATGGGCGTCGTAGGGCTCTTCGTCGGCCTCGAGAGCCACGGGGCGCTGCTCGGGCTCGGCATGCCGCTGCTCGGTGTCGGCCTGTCGTGGGCGGCGTCGCGCGTCTCGGCGCGATCACGCGCGCGCGATGTCACCGGCGACCTCGTCGGGGGCATCGCGCTCCTCGCGGGAGCCGGCGTCGTCGCGATGACCGCGCGGGCTCTCGACGCGGCGGGCGCGGCGAACGGGACCGCCGCGAGCAAGGATCTGAGCCTGTGGATCGGCGCGATGCTCCACGCCCCCGCGAAGGCCCCGACGTACGACGCCTACATCGGGGCTATCGGCCACGCGCTCGCACCCTGGAGCGCGTTCCTCCCCTTCGCCTTCGGTCGCTTGCTCCTCGTGCCGACGGGTCGCGTCGGTTCTGCGGGCGAGCGCGAGAGCCTCGGGCGCGTCGCCGTGCTCGTCGGCTCGGCGGTGGCGCTCGTGGGTCACGGCTTCCTCGCGTCGCGTACGGAGGCGGTCGCGTTCACTGGGCCGGCGCTCTGCGCCGTCGCCTGCGCCATCGCCCTGCGCGACTTCGAGCGCGGCGCGCACGCGTCGATCGCCGTGGGCCTCGGTACGCTCCTCCTGGCAGCGGTGCTCCACCACGACTTCCACGAGCTCCCGGAGAAGGCGTACCTCGCGTTCGGCATCGGCGGCGCCGCCTTCCCCGAGAGCTTCAAGGCGACCGCGCTCGCGCTCTGGTGGGTCGTGCTGGGCGGATTCGCGGTGTGCGCGTTCCTCACGTGGGTGGAGCGTGATGCCCGGCGCACGCCCTTCGACCCGGCGACGTACGGCAAGGTGCTGCGGACGTTACGGGAGGCGGACGACGGCCTGCTCGCGCTGCTCTACGGCGCCTCCGTCGTCGGCGCGGCGCTCGCGGGAGGGGTCGTCTTCTTCGGGCTGCGGATGCACGCGCACTGGCTGCCCGCCGTCTCCTCGACGATGCGCGACGTCGCCCTCAACGCCTGGTGGGTCATCGCGTTCGTGCCGCTCGGCGCCGTCTTCGGGCTCCTCTTCGCGTGCGACGTCTGGCTCTGGGCCTTCGGTCGCTCGCGGCCCGTATCGCTCGACTCGATGACGCGCGGTATCGAGCCGCACCGGGCCCTCTGGGATCACCTCCGCGCCGGCGACGGGGAGGCCGCGGCGGGCGGGCAGCCCGGCGCGGATCCCTACGAGACGTGGGTCGCGTGGATCGTCCTCGCGCCGATGCTCCTCGTGGCGACGCCCGTGCTCGTCGTGATGGGCGTCGTGGGCGACCTCCTCCGGCACCGCGCGCCCGCGCTCGCGCTCGGAGGCGCGGTGGTCGGCTGCGTGCTGTGCTTCTGCTACTACCCGGCGCTCGCCAACCAGCTCTCGCCCAAGGAGGTCTTCGAGTCCTACCGGCGAGACTGCCCGGGCGCGCCGCTGGCTCTGCTCGGCGTCGGCGGACGCACGGCGGCGTACTACTCGGGGGGCCAGCCGCAGACGATGAGCGACGCGACGAGCGCCTACCGCTGGCTGTCCGCGGGTGGCGACGAGCGACGGTGCCTCGCGATGAAGGCCGAGGAGCTCCCGAAGCTCAACGAGCTCTGGCGCGAGCGCGGGCACACGAACTTGCCCGTCGTCGACGCGCGGTCGAGCCAGATCCTCCTCGCGGCCTCCTCGCTGGGCGACGGCGAGCGCAACGCGAACCCGCTGGGCTCCGTCGTCCTCGCGTCCGCTCCGCACCCGCAGCGCGCGCTCGACGTGAACCTCGACGACCAGCTCCAGGTGCTCGGCATCGACACGTTCGACGAGCACGGGCGCCTGGTCGAGGCCGTCAGTCCGGGACGGACGTACCACCTCGTCACCTACTACCGCGTCACCGGCCACGTCACGACCGAGTGGCAGGCGTTCCTCCACATCGATGGCAGCGGCCGGCGTCACAACGACGGGGACCACAAGCCGCTGAACGGCAAGTACCCGATGTCGCTCTGGCTGCCGGGCGACGTCCTCGCGGACGACCACGAGCTCAAGCTCGAGCCCAACTTCAGCCCCGGCAACTACACCATCTGGTTCGGGCTGGCGGTCGGCGACAAGTGCACCGAGCGGCTCAAGGTGAAGAGTGGCGCCAGCGACGGTTGCAACCGCATCCAGGGAGGCGCCCTGCGCGTGCAATGACACGATCGCGTCTCAAGGACACGGCGGACGGATAATTTGCATGACAGTCGCAAATTGTTGAGTCAAGGTCTCGCGCATGGTCGGCGGGCGCTGGATGCTCTTGTCCCTCGGGGCCGCGGCTCTGGTGACGATGGCGGCGTGCGGCGCCTCGAAGGGCGCCACGGACGCCCCCCTGCCCGCCCCGAGCGCCGCGGACGCGTCCGCGTCGTCGTCCTCGTCGTCGGGCGGCGGTAGTACCTCGAGCTCCGGCGCCGCGGAGGAAAGCTCCGAAGGCAACGGCGACGCCGGCGACGGTGACGGCGAAGCCAGCCCCGATGGCGGCGACGCCGGCGCGCCTCGGGCCGACGTCCCCGCCATCGCGTGCCTCGACACGGTGGGCGCCGTCTACGCGACGCCGACCGGCATGCCCGCGATGACGATGGGCCTCCGAGGGGCGATCCTCACGTGCGCCCAGGACGTTTCGTATTCGGTGAGCGACGTCACCGCGAAGCTCACCGCGAAGAGCGTCACCGGCGTCGTGCCGACCAGCGGCTTCAACTTCTACCGCATCGCCTACCGCACCTACCGCGACGACGGCGTCCCCGGCGTATCCACCGCGGGCGTGTACCTGCCCACGACCCCGCGCTCGCTACCGCTCCCGGTCGTCGCCGTGGCGCACCCGACCGAGGGGCTGGCCCCGAGCTGCACCCCCTCCGAGAACGCCACGAGCCTCGACGACCTCGCCGTGCCATGGGTCTCCCAGGGCTTCGCCGTCATCGCGACGGACTACGCCGGCCTCGGCAACGCAGGGGTGCAGGGGTACACGGACAACCACGACCAGGCGCACTCGCTGCTCGACTCGGTGCGCGCCCTGCGCGCCCTGCTCGATCCGGGCGTCCTCGACCAGCGGGTGCTCCTCGTCGGCTACAGCCAGGGCGGCGGAGCGGTGCTCGCCGCCCAGGGCCTCGCGGGGAGCTACGGCGCGGACGGCAACGTGGTCGCGGTGGTGGTCTTCGCGGCCGAGTACTTCATGCGAA
The DNA here is from genome assembly GCA_050012715.1 of Polyangiaceae bacterium. Taxonomy (GTDB): domain Bacteria; phylum Myxococcota_A; class Polyangia; order Polyangiales; family Polyangiaceae; genus Palsa-1150. The sequence continues at coordinate 7,961 of JBEKGQ010000007.1, read as the reverse complement.
ACGACTCGTTCGGATACCAGCAGCTGCTCGAGAACCCGACCGAGGCGTCCATCCTCACCGGCGTCACACGGCCCGTCGTCGCGGCGACTCGCGACTACGCCTTCGGCTACAACGTGCTCGGCCCGTCGAGCGCGGCAGTGACGTTCCCCGCGTCGCTCCAGTCGGGCGTCGCGAGCTCGCTCATGTCGCTCTGCGAGGTGCCCTTCGGGGGGTACATCCAGGGCGCCGCGCCCACGGTGGGCGATATCTTCGACGAAGACTTTCGCACGTCCCTCCTCGCCTGCCTCGGCGCGCCCGCAGCGGAGACCGACGGAGGCACGGACGGGGGCGTCGCGACGTGCTCGGGCGTCGCGAGCCAGTTCTACACGTGGATGCAGAGCGATCTCGTCCCACCCGATCCGGCGGGCGCGCCGATCCTCTACGTGCAGGGGCTCGCCGACACCGTGATGCCCCCCGACCAAGAGGCGGCGTGCAACATCGATCAGCTCGACGCCGCCGGCGTGAGCGTCCAGGTCTGCGTCGACACCCCCGCCGAGCACACGACCGTCGTCCCGCGCAACGTCGCCTTCGCCGTGCAGTGGAGCGAGGCCAAGCTCTACGGGGGGACGCTGCCGGCATGCTCCTCGTCGGGCATGCCGGCGTGTTCGCCGTAGAAGGCGCGCGTCACCTCACTGCGCGGTCACCGGTGGCCGCCGTGCCCACCGCCACCATGACCGCCACCACCGTGGTAACCGCCGCCGTGGTAGCCGCCACCGTAGTGACCGCCGTAACCGTGGCCGTACATCACGTGGCCGCCGTAGTAGTGACCCCAGGCGACGCCGCGCCCCCAGTACGGAGCGTGGATCCACCCGCCGCGGTAGTAGGGACCCCAGCCCCAGGGCGACATGTACCAGGTCCACCCGTAGGACGGCGTGTACAGGTAGACATACGGCTGAGCGCCGACGTTGTAGGCCGTCGTGCCGGCCGGGACCCAGACCCAGCCCTCACCGTCGAGGTACTGCCACTCGCCGCCCGACTGAACCGCTACCTGCGCGGGCGGGGGCGCGTACTGCGGCGCCGTGTACTGAGGAGGAGGCGGGACCGGCTGCGCCTGCACCGCCGGCGGCTCCACCCGCACGTTCTCTTCAGGTTGCTCAGCCGACTGCGCCATCGCGCTTCCGGCCATCATGGGGACCAACGACAAGCTACCGAGCAGCGCGACCATTGCCTTCATGGCAGCACCTCCATTCATCAAGTTAAGCGCTCGATCCGCGCGCGCCATGCCCGTCACTCATTCTGTTGGCAAGAGTTGCGCCACGACCGGGACGACTCGTCTCGGGCACGCCGAGCCCGAGCGGACACGATGTCCCGCGTAGTGGTCGATGCACCCGCGGCTCAGTCGGGCAGGGCACGCGCTCTCAGCGGACATCACCGAGGTGGCCGCACTCTGCCTCCACCTTCTCGCGAAGGCGAGAAACCGGCGCCAGCTTGTTGCGCTCGCGCTCGACCGCCATGAGGCCATCGTGGGCGTCGCGGCAGCGTCCATCGTCGAGCGCGCGGTTCGTCTCCTCGTCGCGCTGCTGGAGGTTCATGGACGCGAAGCGGTCGGTCTGATCGTGCCACCCGACGATCGCGATCGCACCGGCCAGCAGACCTCCGCAAACGCCCAGGATGACGCGCGACGCGCGCGGCGAGTAGACGTACCCGCGTCGCCACATCGCCGCGATGGCGCCGCCAGCGAGCGCGCCGCCCATGTGCGCCGCGTTGTCGATGTTCCGGCCCGTGAAGCGCGAGAGGACCCCGAAGACGATCACGAAGCCGAGCCACCGGACCATCGCCTGCGTGAGCGGCCCGCGCCACCCCTGCACGCGCCACCCCAGGACGAGCGCCGCCGCCAGCACGCCCGAGATGGCCCCCGACGCGCCGACGGTGACCTGTCCGCTGTGGCTCACCCACTCGGTCGTGCTGATGCTGAGGAGGTTCCCGACCACGCCCGCCGCGAGGTACATCGCCGCCATCCGCGCCGAGCCGACGTTCTTCTCGACCGTCGGCCCCGCCAGCCAGAGGACGACCATGTTGACCGCGAGGTGCAGCACGCCATCGTGGAGGAAGCACGCCGTGACCAGCGTCTCCCAGCGGTTCTCGCCGATGGTGGCCAGCGAGTAGCTCCCCCCGAACGCGAGCTCCTCGCGGATGGGCAGGTGCATGAGCGACTTGCCCGACGTGAGCACGAGCTGCACGAGCCACACCGTCACGTTGAGCGTGAGCAGCGCCCGCGTGACGGGGGCCTGATCGAGCCATCCCCGCGGGACGAGCCGCCCGTCGTCCCGCGGCGCGCTCGTCTCCAGCGCAGGCGACGGCGGCGGCGGGGAGGCGGGGCTCACGTGGACGAACTGCATATAGGACACGTGCCCGCGCCCGGCTAATCCCGCTCGTTTCTTGGCCTCCACGGGAGCCCTCCGATACGAGAATCCTGGGATGGAACCCCTGGTCCGCGCGTCGCTGCTCCTGCGCACGCTGCTTCGACGGGGGCACGGCGTCCTCCTCGCGTGTGCGCTGGCGGCCTACGTCGTCTACGGCGGCGCGGCCGGCGACGTGGGCCCGGGGCAGGTCGCGGCGGTCACGGTGTGGGCGCTGCTCCTCGTGTCGCGCGTGCGACGCAAGGTGCGTGTCACCGGGGATGCCCCGACGGTGCTCGACGTGGAGCTCGGCGCGCTCCTCGCGGTGGCGCTCGAGGCGGCGCTGGTCCGGTTCGACGGAGGGCTCAGCGGGCGGTTCTCGCCCGCGCTCTACGTCCTCGTCGCCCTGGTGGCCGCGTTCGCGCGCCCCGGGGCCGGGATCGTCGTGGTCGGGTTTCTCCTCTGCCTCGAGGCGGCGCTCCGCTTTCTCACGCTGGACGAGGCCGACACCAGCGGCTTCACGACCCACGCGTGCTTCGTCGGCGCCTTCGCGCTCCTCAACCTGGCGCTGCTCCGCGCCGAGGTGGCGCGCGTGCGTGCCACCGCCAGCGCCCGCGTGCAGGAGCAGCTCGTTCGCATCAAGGAAGACGCGCGAAGCTACCGCCTGCTCGGTGCCGGCGAGGCTCCGGAGCCGCGCGAGGCCGCCGACCCCGACGCGAAGGTGCACAGCGACCGCAGCGCCCGGGCCAGCGTCGAGGAGATCCACCAGTCCGTGCACTACGCGCTCGAGCTCCTCCGGCGGTCGCTCGATCTGCACACCGCGGTGCTCCTCTGGCTGAACGATGGCGGCACGCACCTGCGGATCAGCGAGCTCTCGACCGGCTCCGACGACATCCACGACGCACCCTTCGCCGCCGGCGACGGCGTCCTCGGCGCCGTGCTCGCGCACCGCGCCCGCGTGTCGCTCCGCGGCCTGAAGCCCTCGTACAAGGTGCCCTACTACGCGGGGCCGTGCCCGGTGCGCGCCCTCGCCGCGATCCCGGTGCTCGAGGGCGAGACGCTGCGCGGCGTCCTCGCCGTCGACCGGCTCGAGGACCGGGAGCTCACGCCCCACGAGGTGGAGATCGCGTCGCAGGCGGCGCGCTTCTGTCTGCGCGCGATCCAGAACGAGCGCGTCTTCTTGCAGCTCGAGCGGGCGAAGGTCGAGCAGGGCAAGCTCTATCGCGCCGCGCAGGCGCTGCAGGCGGCGCTGAGCGAAAAGGACGTGGTCGATGCGGGGGTGCGCGCGGCGCGCGAAATAGCAAGCTTCGACCTGGCCGCGGTGACGGTCTACGACGAAGGGGCGAAGACGCACGAGGTCGTCGCGGCCAAGAGCGCCGACGGCACGATCGACGATCTGGTGGGCGTCCGCTTCTCGCAGAACGCGGGCCTCGTCTCGATGGTGGTGCAGAACCGGTGCGCCCTGCCCTACCGCGGCGAGTACGAGGCGGGGCGGCAGGTCGTCCTCAGCAAGCGCCTGCCGTGGCCGACCCACCCGAGCCTCCTCGTCTTGCCGCTCCTCATGCACGACCGCGCGCTCGGGACGCTCATCCTCGGCGCCAAGCGACGCCACGCCTTCTCGGACGCGGCGCGCCCCACGCTGGAGGTCCTCGCGAGCCACCTCGCGGTGAGCCTCTCGAACGCCCGCATGGTCCACAAGCTGGAGACCATGGCGACGACCGACGGCCTCACGGGCCTCTTCAACAAGCGCGCGATGCTCGACTCGGCGGAGCAGAAGATCGCCGCTGCGGCGCGCTTCCACCGCAAGCTCGCGGTCCTCGTCGTCGACATCGACTTCTTCAAGAAGGTGAACGACACCCACGGCCACGACGTGGGCGACCTCGTCATCAAGGGCCTCGGGCAGGTGCTCGAGCGGCAGAAGCGGAACACCGACGTCGTGGCGCGGTTCGGCGGCGAAGAGTTCGTCGTGCTCTGCGAGCAAACCGACGAGAACGGCGCGATGCTGCTCGCCGAGCGCATCCGCGAGGACCTCGAGAAGACGACGTTCCGCACCCCCAAGGGCGCCGTGCAGGTGACGTGCTCGATTGGCCTCAGCACCTTCCCGGAGGCGGGGCCCGGGTGGGAGGGGCTCTTCAAGGCGGCCGACGAGGCGCTCTACGTGTCGAAGCGCTCGGGCCGAAACAAGTGCACCGCGTGGCGAGCGCCGTCGGTGCGGAGGATGGTGGTCGGGGGGCGCTAGCCGCGGAGGTGATAGCGTTCTCCCATGCGCGTCGCCACGATTCGCCGCCTCTCCGCCGGACTCGGCGGGCTACTCCTCGTCCTCGTGGCCGTCGGCTCGGCGGCCGGTGCCGATCCCGCCCCGGAGTGCCGGGCGACGAACGGCGCTCACACGATCGTGCTCACGCTGAAGTGGGTGGACGGTGGAACGTCGAAGGGCCAGCTCACCATCGACGGCAAGGCCCAGCCGGTCATCGCCGAGATGTACAAGGGCCTCATCCTGGTCGACGCGTCCGGCGCGCCGCAGCCTCACAGCGGCAAGGTCGCGACGGTGTGGACGGACACGAGCCCCGACGCCGGACCGGACGGACAGAAGATGATCCGCCTCGGTGACGACAAGCAGCCGTCGTTCGCCTGCAGGTAGGCGGCCCTCCGGGAGGCGCCGCCGAGGCTCAGGCCCTGGGCGGTCTCCCGGTCGGCGACGGCGGCGCCTTCGAGGACGGCGGCGATACCTCGATGACCTTCCCCGCGTTTTCGGCCCTCGCCTTCGCGAACCTGGCCTTCGTGGCCTGACGGGTCGCGTCGACGCGCTCGGCGACCTCGTCGGCAATCCGGCGGAGCTGTGCCCCTGGCCAGCCGAGCGCGTGCGCAATCCTCGCCCGAAAGCCTCCCATCGACGGATGCCTCTCTGTGGCCATACTATGGCGGTTCGGAGTCAAGACGATGGCGATTGCGACAGCGGCGGCATTCGTGGCGGGATTTGCGACGGGATGGATCGGCCGGAGCGTCACCGGCTCGACACGCGAGGCGCTCATCCAGGCCCTGGTCACCGCGCACAAGGTCCGCGACGGCGCGCGACGCATCGTCGCCGAGCAGGTGGAGTGGGCCGAGGACCTCATGGCCGAGGGCCGCGCCCGGTACGACCAGCTGCGCGAGGCGCCCGCCATGGACGACGACTTGCCCCCGCGCGTCCTCGAATTGACGAAACGCGAGCGAGCCGCGTGACCGAGCGGGTCCGCGATCGCCTCCGTCTGGTCTCGCACTTTCCCGGACGGCTGAGGGTGCGGGCCGAGATGTTTCGCGTGATGCCCGAGGTGGCCAGCGAGGTCGTCGCCCGCCTGCGCCAGGAGCCCGCGGTCACCGAGGTCGAGTCGTCACCCGTCACCGGGAGCCTGCTCGTCCTCTACGATCCGGGCGGCCTCCAGCTCCCGAGGCTCGTGCAGCTCATCGTGCGGACCGGTCGCCTGGCGGGGCTCGAGGTCGACGCCTCCGAGGACTGGACGAAGCGCGAGCCGCCGGGCGATCGCCTGCGGGTCGCTTTCGGGGAGATGAACGCGCGCCTCCGCGAGGCGAGCGGCGGGCGCTTCGACGGTCGCGTCGCCGTGCCGGCGGCCCTCCTCGCGGGCGGGATTGGCCTCCTCTTCCGCGCGCCCATCGTCCCCAACTGGTGGGACCTCACCTTCTGGGCCTACACGACCTTCCACAACATGAACCCGCACCGCGGCCGCGCTCCGCGCGACGTGGGTGACGGCGACGAAGGCGATGGCAGCCCACCCCCGCATTGAGCTCTCGGAGGTCGCCGTCCGGGTGACCCTGCCCGGGGAGCCGACCGCGGACGTCGGCGCGCTCGCGGAGTGGATCCGCCGCCACGACGGCGTCCACTCCGTGCGGCACGACTCGCCGAGCGGCACCATCGTCGTACGCTACGACGAGCGGCGCGCCGCCGGCCGGTTCTTCCGCGGGGCGCTCCTCGATCGCGCGAGCGCGACCCGCGCGAGGACGGCGCCCGAGCCGCGACCGCTCTCGGTGTCCATCGCCCACGTGCTCCCGGGCCGCGTGAGGCTCCGCGTCACCGACGCTCCCCCCGAGGCGCTCGATCGCCTCGCGGCCTTCATCGAGCGCCTCGACGGCGTCGCGCGGGCCCGGGCGTCGCCGGGGAGCGAGTCGATCCTCGTCCTCTTCGATCCCGGCGTCACGAGCGCCCGCGCGCTCCTCGAGCGCATCGAACAGGCCCCCCCCGCGCTGTGGCCGGCTGCCCCGCCGACGGCGACGCGCCGGCCGTACGTCGAGTGGCTCAAAACGGGGCTCAGCACGGCGGTGCTCGCCGGCGCGATCACCGGCGTCGTGCCGCCTCCGGTCATGCTCGGGGCCGTCGCGCTGACCGCGATCCCGCCCTTCCGCCGGGCCATCAAGAGCCTCGCCAGCGGGCACGTGAACGTCGACGTCATGGACGCCACGGCGATCACCGTGTGCCTCGCGCGCGCCGAGCCCGTCACCGCGAGCATCATCACCGCGCTGCTCGCCCTCGGCGACCTCGTCCTCGACCGGACCCACGCCCGCGCCCGCACCGCCATCTCGCGCCTCATGCAGCTCGACGACGGCGAGGCGTTCGTCCTCACGTCTCCCGACGCGCCACCCCGGCGCGTCCACCCGCGCGAGCTCGCGCCGGGGATGCGCATCGTCGTCTACCCGGGAGCCCGCGTCCCGGCTGACGGCGTCCTCGTCGAGGGGAGCCTCGCGGTCGACGAGAAGGCGCTGACCGGCGAGAGCGTCCCGCGCGAGCGCGTCGTGGGCGAGCGCGTGATGGCGGCGAGCGTCGCGGTGCACGGCCAGGCCGTGGTCGAGGTGGAGCGCGCGGGGGGCGACACCGTCGCCGCGCGCATCGTGCAGATCCTCGAGGGCGCGGGCAGCAAGCCGATGACCCTCCAGCGGAACGCGGAGCGCGTCGCCGACCGGCTCGTGCTCCCGACGTTCGGCGCCGCCGGGGCCGCGTGGGCGCTCAGCGGGATGGTCGACCGGCTGACGAGCATCCTCATCACCGACTTCGGGACCGGCGTCCGCGTCGCGGTGCCAACCTCAGCCCTCGCGGCGATGACGCTCGCGGCGCGCGCCGGGGTGCTCGTGAAGGGCGCGACGTTCCTCGAGCGCCTCGCCGAGGCCGACACCATCGTCTTCGACAAGACCGGGACGCTAACCCTCGGAGTGCCCGAGGTGACGCGCATCGTCGCGCTCGGCCCGTGGAACGAGACCGAGATCGCCAGCTTCGCCGCCGCCGCCGAGGGCAACCAGTCGCACCCCATCGCGGACGCCATCCGCCGCTACGCGGAGACGCACGGGGCGCCCGGCTTCGACGCCCAGAACGGGACCGAGTCGTACCGCATCGGCCTGGGCCTCCACGCGCTCGTGCGCGGGCACCACGTCCTCGTCGGCAACGCCCGCATGATGCGCGAGAACGGCGTCGACGCGCGCGGCGCCGCGGCGGCGTGCGACGAGCTCGGCGCGTCCGGGGCCTCCAGCGTGCTGCTCGCGATCGACGGGCGCCTCGCCGCCGTCATCGGCTACGCCGACGCGCCGCGCCCGGAGAGC
>JBEKGQ010000006.1:0-26685 GCA_050012715.1 Polyangiaceae bacterium | reverse complement strand
CGCCCGCGTCTGCGCACACCTGGGCCCTCGCCGCCGGTGCCGCCGGCCTCGCCGCGGTTGCCCTCGGCGTCATCGGCGGGTCCATCGTCCTCGACGACAAGTCCACCATCGACGATTCCTGCAACCCCGACCGGCCTCCACGCCGCGTCCCAGGCGAGCACCTTCGGCCTCGTGAGCGACGTCGGCTTCGCCGCCGGCGGCGCTCTCCTCGCCACCTCGGTCGTCCTCTACCTCGTCTCGCCCGGGTCGCGCTCGAGCGCGGTGCAGCCCACCGCCGGCGCGGATCCCCACGGCGGGTTCGTCGGCCTGCGCGCCGCGTGGTAATGCCCCTGCGCGAGGAGCGGCGACGATGAGCGGGCCCCCGGAGCACGACGACCCTTCGACCGTGGTCAAGCCGGGGGCTCCCCCCGTGGCCGACCAGGTCGTCGCCTTCGTGGTCGACGTCGTCGAGGGGCCCGACAAGGGGACGCGCTTCGCCTTCGACTCGACGCGCCCCTCGGGGGTCCTCGTCGGCCAGAGCGCCGCGTGCGACGTGCGCCTCACCGACCGCCAGGTGTCTCGCCGGCACGTCGAGCTCGACGTCACCGACACGGGCCTTCGCCTCGTCGATCTCGACTCGACCAACGGGACGACGGTCAGCGGCGTCCGCGTCCGGGAGGCGTACCTCGTGGGCGGCGAGATCGTGCGCCTAGGGCAGACGGCGCTGCGCCTCGTGCGCGCCCTCTCGTCGGCGAAGGCCGAGGCGTCCACCGCGCGGTCCTTCGGAGGCATGCTCGGCGAGAGCCCCGAGATGAGGCGCCTCTACCCGCTGTGCGCGCGGCTCGCGGCGAGCGACGTCTCCGTCGTCATCGAGGGGGAGACCGGCACGGGCAAGGAGGTCCTCGCCGAGGCGCTCCACCAGGCGAGCCCGCGCGCCCCGGCGCCGTTCGTCGTCTTCGATTGCACCGCGGTGCCGCCGTCGCTGCTCGAGTCGGCGCTCTTCGGCCACGAGAAGGGGGCCTTCACCGGGGCGACCTCGCAGCGTCGCGGGGTCTTCGAGCAAGCCCACGGCGGGACGCTCTTCATCGACGAGATCGGCGAGCTCGAGCTGTCCCTGCAGCCGAAGCTCCTGCGCGCGATCGAGCGCGGCGAGGTGCAGCGGGTCGGGGCGAGCGGCTGGCTGCGGGTCGACGTGCGCATCGTCGCCGCGACGCGGCGGGACCTCGACCGCGAGGTGCAGGCGGGGCGCTTCCGCGACGACCTCTTCTTCCGCCTCGCGGTGGGCCGCATCGAGCTGCCCCCGCTGCGGCGGCGGCGGGGCGACGTGGCGGTCCTCGCGCGCCACTTCTGGCGGAACCTCGCGGGCGAGGCGCACGCGCCGCCCCCCGGGCTTATGGCGCGGCTCGAGGACTACGCGTGGCCCGGCAACGTGCGGGAGCTCCAGAACGCGATCGCGCGGCACGTCGCGGTCGGCGAGCTGCCGATGTCCGACGGCGCCATCGCCGAGGCGGCCGTCGACACGGATGACGCGATCGAGCGGGTCCTGTCGCGGGACCTGCCGCTCCCCCGTGCCCGCGCCGAGGTCGTCGAGGAGTTCGAGCGGCGGTACGTGCAGCGCGTGCTCGATCTCCACGGCGGCAACGTCTCCCGGGCCGCGGCGGCGTCGGGGATCGCGCTCCGGTACTTCCAGCTGCTCAAGGCGAAGCGATCGCCGGCGCGGTAGCCACCGCTCGCTCAGCGCGCCTCGAACTTCTCCGTCTCCTTGCTGATGCGGTAGCGGTTCGAGCAGACCTCGCCCTTCTTCGGCTTCCACGTCTTGTCGAGCACCCACTTCGCGTCCTTGCAGCGGACCTGCTTGCCGTCGGTGTTGCAGGACACGGCGCCCTCGTCGACGCAGGCCTCATCCATGGGGACGATGCTCTTGTCGCAGCGCGTGCTGTAGTTGCCGGGGAGCTCGCAGCCGAGGGGCCCGAGGCAGTGGAGCTGGGTCTTGAAGTGGCCGTTGGTGCACACGAGGACGTTCTTGTGCGTCGTGTCGCAGGCGCCGGTGTCCGGCTCGGTGCAGGCCTCGTCCTCGAGCGCGACCGTCCGGTCGCAGCGCACGCCGCCGCCGGGGGCCGTCTCGCAGCCGCGCTCGCCGTGGCAGGTGCGCGTCGCGGCGAGCTTCCCGCTGACGCACGCGAGCTGCGTCTTCTGCGCGCCGTCGCACACGATCGAGTCGGAGCGGCAGCTGTCGCCGACCTCCCCGGTCGGCGTGCACTTGGGGTTGAAGCTCGCGTCGAGCGTGCACCCCCCGCGGCAGCTCCACTCGACGGCCATCTTGCCGTCCCGGCACCGCAGCTCGTTCTAGTCGTCGACGCTGCACGCGCGGGCGCCCTCGTGGCCGCAGCCGTCGCCGACGTCGGCCGTCGAGTAGTCGCAGACGAGCGTCTTGCCGTCGTCGTTGCAGCCGTTCTGGCCCTTGCACGTCTCGAGGACGGTCTTCTTGTTCACGCAGACGAGGTGGGAGCTCTTGTCGCTGCAGCTCCCCGGGGTGTCGGTGCAGTCCTCGCCGGGCTTGCCCTTGCAGGCGACGAAGACGACGAGCGCGATCGAGAGCGGCAGGAGGAAGCGGCGGAGGGGCATGCGGGGGGCATGCTAGCCGAAAATGGCGGCCGCCCCGGGGAGGTGATCCACAATGCCTGCTCCATGCGCCCCGCTCTCTCGTTCCTCGGCCCGGCCCTCGCGATCACCATGGCTTGCAGCAGCAGCTCATCGTCGTCATCGTCGTCGAGCGGCGGCTCGTCGAGCGGCGGCTCGTCGCTGGCGAGCGCGTCGATCGGCGCCCAGGGCGGCTCGGTCACGGTCAGCGCGGCCGAGAGCGCGACGCTCGCGGGGACGTCGATCACCGTGCCCGCGGGGGCGCTGTCGCAGGACGTCACGATCGCGATCCTGTCGTCGAGCGCGTCGGTCACCGCGTCCGGCGAGCAGGCGGCGGGGCCGGTGGTCGACTTCGAGCCGAGCGGGACGATGTTCACGAGCCCGGTGACGATGACCATTCCGGTGACCCTGCCGAGCGGGGCGTCGACGTCGTCCCTGAAGATTGCGGCGGTCGAGCCCGATGGCACGCGCCAGGAGCTCGCCGTGCAATCGGTGACGGGCGGACTGGCGACCTTCCAGGCCAGCGGGTTCACGGGCTTCGGCCCGGTGATCCCCGGCCCCACGATGAGCTGCGCGACCAACGCGGATTGTCCCGCGGGGCAGGTCTGTGTCAGCGGAGCCTGCAAGGCGGAGTAGGGCCGCCGTCGGTCGGTCGACGGCGGCGACTCTTCGGCTAAGCTTGCGCCGCCGTGCGGCTCCTCTCGATGCGCTGGTCGCTCCTCGTCGTCGCCGCCTTCGCCGCGGGCGCGAGCTTCGCCGCGTGCTCGTCGAGCAACAAGGGCGCGAGCCACGTCGACGCGGGCGAGCACGACGCGTCGCTCGACGGCGACGAGGACGTGAGCGAGGACGTCGCGCCGGCTCCCGACGACGTCGCCGTCTACCCCGAGGCGCCGAGCCTCCTCTCGCCCGACGGCTGCTACCGCCAGAGCGCCGCGTGCATGGACGACACGACGTGCTGCAGCGGCTACTGCGTCGACGGCGGCTGCGAGATCCCGACGAAGCAGCAGTGACGGTCTCCCCGCCGCGGGGGCGAGACGGTCAGCGCGGCTCGCGCCACATGAGCCACGCCTTCGGCCCGAGGTGCGTCACCACTTCTCCCGTCACCTCGAAGCCGTGGCGGCGATAGAGAGGCACGTTCTTCTCGTTCGAGGACTCGAGGTACGCGGGCATCCCTTCGGCGTCACAGCGCTCGAGCATGGGCCTCATCAGGCTCGAGCCGACGCCCTGGCCCTGACGCGCCGGCTCGCAGCCGACGACGCGCAGGTAGTAGTGCGGCGGCTCCTTCGGGTGCGGCGACTCCACGGTGTGGAGCGCCCGGAGACCCGCCACGCTGCGCACGCCCATCGCCGCCAGCATGCGCGGGCCCATGCGCGCGATCGCGCCGAGGCCGACGTGCCACTCGCCCGGCGGCGACCAGAGCGCGGCGCCCGCGTGGTCGTCCGTCGTCCAGCTCGTGCCCGGGTAGGGGAGGTGCAGCAGGCGGACCCACTCGCGGAAGAGCACCGGGAGCGCGCGACGGCGCTGCGCGTCGTCGGGCAGGACGGCGCGGAAGATGGGATCGGTGTCGAAGGCCCGACCGAGCGCACCGGCGACGGCGTCGAGGTCCTCGTGCGCGAGGGGGCGGACGGTCATGCGCCCGGCAGGATACGTTTCCTCCGTGAGGAGGCGCGACGAATGCACGGTCGGATGATGCACTTTCCGCTGACCCTGGGGCACCTGCTGGAGCGTGCGCGGGCGTACTTCCCGGCGACCGAGGTGGTCAGCCGCGGCCTCGACGGGCACCTCCAGCGTCACGGCTGGGGCCAGATCTACGAGCGCACCGCGCAGCTTGCGCACGCCCTCGCGCGCCTCGGCGTGAAGCCGAGCGATCGCGTGGCGACCCTCGCGTGGAACCACCACCGTCACCTCGAGGCGTACTTCGCGGCGCCGATGATGGGCGCCATCGTGCACACGCTGAACCTGCGCCTGCACGCCACCGAGATCGGCTACATCGCGCGCCACGCCGAGGACACGGTGGTCCTCGTCGACCGGTCGCTCCTGCCGCTCTTCGAGCAGTTCCGCCAGAGCGTCCCGAGCCTCCGCCACGTCGTCGTGATGCCCGACAGCGGGCCGGTGCCCGACGGCGCGCTCGACTACGAGGCGCTCCTCGCGCCCGAGGCCAGGGAGTACCCGTGGCCGAAGCTCGACGAAAACGCGGCGGCGCAGATTTGCTACACGTCGGGCACGACGGGCAACCCCAAGGGCGTCGTCTACAGCCACCGGTCGAGCGTCCTCCACGCGATGGCGGCGTGCCTGGCCGACTCGCTCGCCGTCTCGATGAACGACACGATCCTGCCGGTCGTGCCGATGTTCCACGCCAACGCGTGGGGCCTGCCCCACGCCTGCGCCGCGGTGGGGGCGAAGATGGTGTTCCCCGGGCCGAAGCTCGATCCCGAGAGCCTGCTCGACTTGATGGCCGCCGAGCGCGTCACCTGCGCCGGGGGCGTGCCGACCATCTGGCTCGGCATCCTGGCCCTCCTCGACGCGAACCCGAAGAAGTGGGACCTCTCGTCGCTGCGGCAGATGGTCGTCGGCGGCTCGGCGGCCCCGGCGTCGATGATGGAGGGCTTCGAGAAGCGCCACGGGCTCATCGTGACGCACGCCTGGGGGATGACCGAGACCAACCCCCTCGGCAGCATCGCGCGCGTGAAGCACGCGCTCGCCTCGCGCCCTTACGAGGAGCGGCTCGCGGTGCGGGCGACCCAGGGCATGGCGGTCCCGTTCGTGGAGACGAGGCACGTCGACGACGCGGGCGAAGTGCTGCCGTGGGACGGCGAGCGGATGGGCGAGCTCGAGGTGCGCGGGCCGTGGGTGGCGGCGTCTTATTTCGGGGACGAGGGGAAGGACCGCTGGTCGAAGGACGGCTGGTTCAAGACGGGCGACGTGGTGACCATCGACGCCGAGGGGTACCTGCGCATCTGCGACCGCTCGAAGGACGTCATCAAGAGCGGCGGCGAGTGGATCAGCAGCGTGACGCTGGAGAACGCGCTGATGGGGCACCCGTCGGTGCTCGAGGCGGCGGTCTTCGCCGGACGCCATCCGAAGTGGACGGAGCGCCCCATCGCCGCCATCGTCCTCAAGAAGGGCATGGCGGCGACGGAGGAGGACCTCCGGGCGCACCTGGAAGGCAAGGTCGCCAAGTACTGGATGCCCGACGCCTACGTCTTTCTCGATCAGATCCCGCGTACCTCGACCGGGAAGTTCCTGAAGACGAAGCTCCGGGAGTCCTACGGCGGGCTGCTGGAAGCCGACCCGAAGTAGCGCCCGGCCGGCACGCCCACGGAATTATTCATTCCCGCGGGGGAGGAAAGTCCGCCGGCTCCGTAACTTCTCGCAGTCGGGACCTTCTTTCGTCGGTTTCGGGAGGAAAAGATGAGCAACGTGTTTGGTCGGGCGGCCGCGCCGCTCCGACTCGCCGCATCGATCTGCGCCATGTTCGGGCTCCTGTTCGTGATGACCGGATGCGGCGCCCTCGGCGCCATGGCGAACCCCAAGGTGGCCTGGGCGATCAACGACCCGGCGCCGATGTCCGTCGTCGTCCGTCGGGCGGACGCCGCGGAGGCGACCGCGAAGCAGGTCGACCGCATCCTCACCGCGACCCCCGCGGGCGCGGACTCCGACTGGCTGAAGACCGTCGGCCCGAGCCCCGAGGATGCGGCCGGCGAGGTGAAGGCCATCAAGGCCGAGCCGATGTATGCCAAGTCGCACGCGCGCGTCGTGCCCGCCGAGGTGTGGGCCCGCACGCTGGCCGACATCCAGAGCACGGGTGGCGCTTCGCCGAACCTCCTCGCCCTCATCTCGTCGGACCTCGGCGACGCCTACGCCGCCATCTCCGCCAAGGAGGCCGACATCGCGGACGCCAAGGCGCAGATCGAGACCGAGAAGACGGCCCGGGACGCGAAGGACGTGAGCCCGGAGGACAAGAAGGCGCACGACAAGACCATCGACGACCTGAAGCAGAAGATCTCGAAGCTCGAGGACGACGTCGATCCGCTGAAGAAGAAGTTCCTCGCCGCGGCCAAGGACGCGGCCCAGAAGGCGGATCCCGCCTCGCGCGACGCGGTGGGCCCGGTCCTCGCGAACCTCCGGCAAGCGGTGGACGACGCGAGCATCGCGGACGGTGCGGCGCTCGTCCGCTACCCGCTCGCGCTCAAGTCGCTGCCCGACTCGGTGCAGGAGGTGGTGCCGGTGTTCGTCGCGGACATCGTCGAGGAGCAGACCGGCCACCGCCCGGTGATGACCGGGTTCAAGCCGGACGTGAAGCTCGACGGGACGGACGTGAAGCTGACCCTCAACGGCCTCGGCCCGGACGACCTGGGGAAGCTTAGCCTCGGCGACCTGACGACGGAGACGCTGTCGCGCACGAAGAACTGGGTCGTCCACGCCATCACGCTCATCGGCGCGGCGTCGTCGACCAAGGACACGCTCTCGTTCGAGCAGGACACGCTCGACGCGCTCCTCGACGGCTTCTCGGGCAGCGGCTGGAAGAAGGCGGACGCGGCGAAGATCCCGGGCATGGACGACCCCAAGGTCGCGAGCGCCACCGCGAAGGTGCACGCGCACGTCAAGGCGGGGGCGAACGCCAAGAGCGCCGCGGGTGTTGCCGAGGCGCAGGGCCCGAAGACCGACTCGAAGACGGCGACGGCGAAGGGCACCGGCCCCGCGACGAAGGGCGCCGCGAGCGGCGGGAGCAAGGGCACGACGACGACCACGACGAAGCCGGGCAGCAAGAAGGCGACGAAGTCGACGACCACTCCGTCCACGACGCCGGCGTCCGCCGCGGGGGCGCTCAAGGCCGCGGTCACGCCGGGCTCACCGGCGCCGATGCGGCCCGAGGACTTCAAGCCCTGACGTCGGGTCCCGCCGGCGAGAGCCCCGAAGGCGGCCCCTCTCTCCTCACGGATAGAGGGGTTCGTCGTTTTGTCCAGGCCGTCCTCCACACCGCGACGTTTGCGAGGACGAGCCCCAGGACGGCCCACGGAGCGTCGCCGAAGCGCGCGTAGAGCGTGGTCCCGTCGAGCAGGGAGGGCACCGCGGAGATGGTGGACGGCGAGATCATGGGCGCGCGCATGCGGACGCGCCCCGCCGCGTCCACCCACGTCGCCGGGCCGGCGTTCACGGCGCGGACGAGGTCCCGGCGGAGCTCGACCGCTCGCGGGACGGCGACGCGGAGGTGGAGATCGGGCTCCGAGGTCCCCGAGAACCAGGCGTCGTTGGTGACGTTCACGAGCAGGTTGGGCGAGACGCTCATCGCCTCGCGCCCGGACTCGGGCAGCATGTCCTCGTAGCAGACCATCGCCGCGGCTCGCACCGCGCCGGCCACGAGCGGCACCTCGCGGTCGCCCGCGGCCATCCCGAGGCCCCGGGCGAAGACGCTGCGGAGCCAGGGGATGCGATCGCCGAGCGGCACGGTCTCGCCGAACCAGAGGAGGTGCCGCTTGTCGTAGGGCTCGGAGAGCGCGCCGTCGGCGGTCGCCACGACGACCGAGTTGTAGAAGAGGTGCTCGGTCGGGCCGCGAGTCTGCACGCCGGCAATGATCGGCCCGTGGATGCCTGGCTGGACGAGGGCGCGGTCGCCCTCGAGCGCCTGGCGGGCGCCGTGCGGGATGCGGTACGGGTAGGCGGTCTCGGGCCAGACGACGAGGTCGGCGCCGTGAGCTTCCTCGCGACGCGTGAGCGTGGTGAGGTCCTGGAGGATGGTCGGTCCCCGCGTTTCGTCCCAGCGCGCCGTCGCGCCGATGGAGGGCTGGAGCAGGCCGACGCGCACGCGGGGGGCCCGGGAGCGCGCGAGCTCGACGCTGCGCATGCGGGCGTCGCCGTAGGCCGCCTGCAGAAGCACGACGGCGACCGCGCCGCCCACCTCGAGCAGCCCGCGCCTGCGCGTCGACGGCGACAGGGCGGCACGAAGCCCGCTCGCCGTGAGGCCGGCCGCGAGGGCCATCAGCGCCGCGACGCCGCGCTCGCCCACGACGTCCGCGAGCTGGATCATCGCGGGCCACGGCGAGACGAGCCCCGCCGTCGTCCAGGGGAGCATCGTCGGCACGAAGGTCCCCCCGTACACGCCGGCCGCGAGGGCCACCGGCCGCGGAACGCGCGCCCGCGCCAGGGTCTGGCACGCGACGCCGGCGACCATCCAGCGCAGCCCCTCGAAGAACGAGAGGAGCACGAGCGCGACCGCCGCCGCGACGCCGGGCAGCGACGTGAAGCGCACGACGACGGTGGTGATGAACCGGAGGAGGATGAGGTTCGCCCCCACGCCGAACGCCCAGCCACGCATCGCCCCGCGCATCACCTGGGAGACCCGAGGCCACTTCGTCGTTGTCGCCGGCGTCTCGAGGATCCAGGCGAAGGCGACGAGCCCGAGCCACAGCGCGAGGTACGTGTCGATGGGAGGCGAGCCGAGCCCGAGCACCGCTCCGGCGAGCAGGGCGAGGGCGTACCGGGGAGAGCGACTCATCGAGACGGCGGCACGATACCCAGAAACGAGCTCAGCGCGGAGAGGACGTCCGCCGGTCGGTCGCGGTGCGGAGCGTGCCCGCATGCCGGGAGGACGAGCCGCGTCACCGGGGCCGCCGCACCTCGCTCGATGACCTCCACCTGCGCCAGCGTCCCGTACGCGTCGTCCTCGCCCTGGACGACGAGGGACGGGACGCGCACGCGTGGCAGGTACTCCTCGATGTTCCAGGCCCGGAAGCCCGGATCGAGCCAGGCGTCGTTCCAGCCGCGGAAGGCGACGTCCACATTCGCGCCATGGTGGCGCGCGAGCCGCTCGCGGAGGGGACCGGCCCCGTACGACGCGCGGGCGGCGGCGATGCTCTCGAGGCCCAGGTCCTCGACGAACACATGGGGCGCCTCGAGCACCAGGCTCCTCACCCGCTCTGCCTGCGGCAGGCCGCTCCCCGCGAACACGAGCGCGATGCTGCCCCCGTCGGAGTGGCCGAAGAGGACGCATGACCGGATACCCGCCGCATCGAGCACCTCGGGGAGGACGAGGAGCGCTTCGTCCTGCATGTACGTGAGCGGGCGCGGGAGCGGTGCCGGATCGCTCTCTCCATAGCCGAGGCGGCTGTAGACGAACGCGCCCAGGCCGGTCGCGGCCGAGGCGAGGGCGGGGAAGTCGCGCCACACCGAGACGCTGCCGAGCCCCTCGTGCAGGAACACCAGCGTCGGCGCGGCCCCGGGCGGCGGGCCGTGCCACGCCACCTCGAGGCGATGCCCCGCGACGACGAGGCGGGCGTCGCTCATCCGGTCCGCAGCTTGTACCGCTGGATCTTCCCGGTCGCGGTCTTCGGCAGCTCGGCGACGAAGACGATCCACCGCGGGTACTTGTAAGGCGCGAGCCGCTCCTTCACGAACGCCTTCAGCTCCACGGCGAGGGCCTCCGTCCCGCCGCCCGGCGTCTTGCACACGACGAAGGCCCGCGGCTTCACGAGGCCCTGCTCGTCGGGGTGGCCGACGACGGCCGCCTCGAGCACCGCGTCGTGAGCCCCGAGCGCGCTCTCGACCTCGAACGGCGACACCCAGATGCCGCCCACCTTGAGCATGTCGTCGTCGCGGCCGCCGTAGGTGTAGTAGCCGTCCGCGTCGCGCGTGTAGCGGTCGCCGGTGCGCGTCCACGGGCCGTGGAACGTGGCGAGGCTTTTCTCGCGCTGGTTCCAGTAGCCGGCGCACGCCGAGGGGCCGCGCACCCAGAGGGCGCCCTCCTCCCCGTCGGCGACGGGCTCGCCGCTCGGATCGACGATCTTCAGGTCGTAGCCGGGTACCGCCCGGCCGCTCGTGCCGTAGCGCACGTCGCCGTGCCGGTTGGAGAGGAAGATGTGCAGCATCTCCGTCGAGCCGATGCCGTCGAGGATGTCGCTGCCGAAGCGGTCGCGCCATCGCTCGCCCACGTGCTTCGGGAGCGCCTCGCCAGCCGACATGCTGGCGCGGAGGCGCGGCGAGCCGGCGCCGCGATCGAGAGACTCGTCGGCCAGGATGGACGCGAAGAGCGTCGGGACGCCGCCGAAGAGGGTCACCTCGTGGGCCTTCAGGGTGCGCATGACGGCGGCCGGCGTCGGGCGCTCGGCGAGGAGCACGGCGGTGGCGCCCGCGCGCAGCGGAAAGGTCATCGCGTTGCCGAGTCCGTAGGCGAAGAAGAGCTTCGCGGCCGAGAAGACGACGTCGTCCTCCCGGACGCCGAGCACGCCGGTTCCGTAGAGCTCCGCCGTCGACGCCAGGCTCCCGTGGAGATGGATGGCGCCCTTCGGCGTCCCCGTCGACCCGGAGGAGTAGAGCCAGAAGGCCACGTCGTCGGGGCACGTGGCGGCGGGGTCGAGGCGGGGAGCGGCGGCGGCGAGGAGCGCGGGGAGCTCGCTCGTCTTCAGCACACGCCGGAGGTAGGGCGAAGCGGCCGCCGCCGGGGCCACCTTCTCGTGGAGTGCGTCACTGACGACGAGCACGCGCGCGCGGCAGTCCCGGAGCATGAACGCGTAGTCGGCCGTCGTCAGCAGCGTGTTGAGCGGTACGGGGACGACGCCCGCCTTGATCGCCCCCCAGAAGACGCAGGGGAAGTCGACCGAGTCGAGCATGCACATCGCCACGCGTTGCTCCGGCTGCACCCCGAGCGCCAGGAGCGCGCTCCCCGCGCGCGCGACGTGCTCGGCGAGCTCGGCGTACGTGAGGCTCCGCTCGCCGTCGACGAAGGCCCGCTTCGACGTGCGCCCCTCGCTCGCGTGGCGGTCGACGAAGTCCGCGGCCGCGTTGTACGCGCGGGGGAGGGGAGCGATCATGGCCGGAGGATAGGCCGAGCCTCACCGCCCCGTGAAGCGGCCCACCCGGCGCTCGAGGAACGATTGCAGCCCCTCGCGCGCGTCGTCGGTCGCCATGAGCGCCTGGATCTCCGCCCGGAGCGCCTTCGCCGCGACCGCGTCTCCCTCGCGCCGGGCGAGGCGCGCGCTCTGCAACGTCGCCTTCACGCCCAGCGGGGCCTGCGCGGCGATCTTCTCTCCGATGGCGATCGCGCGCTCGAGCAGCCACTCCCTCGCCGGCGTCTCCTGCACGAGTCCCATCCGCAGGGCCTCCGCCGCGCCGAAGGGCTCGGCGGTGAGGAGGAAGCGCATCGCGTTGCCCCAGCCGAGCTGCGCCGGCGCGCGGAACGTAGCCCCGCCGAACGGGAAGATCCCGCGCGCGATCTCCAGCTGCGCGAAGCTCGCGTCGTCGGAGCAGAGCCGCACGTCGCTCGCGAGCGCGAGCTCGATCCCCAGCGTGTAGACCCGCCCTTGCATCGCCAGGACGACCGGCTTGGTGCGCGACCGTCCTTCGATGCCCCACGGATCCACGCCCGTCGCCGGCCACAGCGGCTCGCCCGCGGACACGCGCGGCGCGACGTCGGCGAGGTCGAGCCCGGCCGTGAAGTCCTTGCCATGCGCGAAGACGACCGCGCAACGCAGCGTCGGATCGTCCTCGTAGCGCGTGTAGGCCGCGCCGAAGGCCGCAAGCATCTCCGTCGTGAAAGCGTTGAGCTTGGTCGGGCGGTTGAGCCCGATGAGGAGCACCTGACCGCGTGTCTCGGTGGTGATCGTGGATGATTCGTCGCTCGTGTTCATGGGGACGCCAGCATAGGGCCGTTCGCGCGAACGTCACCGTCGTCACCCGTTCTGTCACGGGCCCTCCGCGCCCCCGCGTGGTACGGGATCCCTCGCCATGAATCGTTGTCCGCGATGTTCCAGCGACGAGACGCGGCGTTCGGCGAGGCGGGGGATCGAGCGCGTGCTCTCCATTCTCGGTATCTATCCCTTCCGTTGCGAGCGATGCGACGCGCGGTTTCTGCGCGTCTGGCGCGGCGACGGTGGCCAAGGTCAAGGGCCGGCGCACTCGACGTAAACGCAGCGTCCCGAGCGGAATGTCGTCCGCCCTCCGGCGGGGGCTGGTATGCAGCGTCGCTGCATGAAGCGCGGTCTCGGCGTGGTGGACGCGTCGCTCATCGTCGTCGGGAGCATCGTCGGCGCGGGGATCTTCCTCGTCAGCGGCGTCGTCGCCTCGCTCGTGCGGTCCCCGGCCGCGTTCCTGGCGACGTGGCTCCTCGGCGGCGCCGTCGCGCTGGCCGGCGCGCTCAGCAACGGCGAGCTCGGGGGTCTCTTCCCTCGCTCCGGCGGAGAGTACGTCTACCTTCGCGAGGCCTACGGTCCGTCGCTCGGCTTCCTCAGCGGGTGGACCAGCTTCTGGATCGCCTTCCCCGGCTCGATCGCCTCGCTCGCGGCGGGCCTCGGGGCCACCGTCGCGTCGATGCTCGGCTGGCCGGGCGTCTGGGCGCCGCGGGCGATCGGTGCCGCGGCGATCATCGCGCTCACCGCGGTCAACGCGATGGGCATGCGACCGGGCAAGTGGACCCAGAACGTGCTCTCCGTCGTGAAGCTCGCCGTCTTCGCCGGCCTCCTCGCTCTCGGCATGTTCGTTCACCACACCGGGTCGGGCGGCCTCACGCCGTTCTTCGCGTCGGGTGACACCGGCGGCGGCATCGCGACCGCGCTCATCCCGGTGCTCTTCGCCTACAGCGGCTGGAACGCGGCGACGTACGTCTCGGGCGAGATGCGCGACCCGCAGCGCTCCCTCGGCCGCGCGCTCGCGCTCGGCACCCTCCTCTGCATCGCGCTCTACCTGGCCATCAACGCGACCTACCTGCGCGCGATGCCCCTCGCCGACCTGGCGGCCGCGAAGGACCCGGCGCGCGCGGCCGCCTCGCTGCTCGGCGGCGATGCGGCCGCGGCCGTGCTCGCGCCGCTCGTGGCCATCTGCGTGCTGAGCTCGATGCAGGCCTCGGTGATGATCGGGCCGCGCATCTACCACGCGATGGCGAGCGACCGGCTCTTCTTCGGGCCGATCGGCCGGCTCCACCCGCGGACGAACGTGCCGCTCGTGGCCTTGGTCGCGCAGGGGATCATCTCGGTGGGCCTGTTGCTCAGCGGTCGCTTCGACGAGCTCGTGCGCTTCACGATGTCGGCGATCGTGGCCTTCTCGACGCTCACCGTGGCGGCGGTCATCGTCCTGCGCATCCGGCGTCCCCGGGCGGAGCGGGCGTTTCGCGTCCCGGGCTATCCGTGGGTGCCGGGGCTCTTCGTCGTCGTGAATGTCTGGATGCTCTGGAACGTTCTGACCTTCGGCGACAGCAGCCCGCGCGAGGCCCTCATCGGCCTCGCGATCGTCGCCACCGGCGTTCCGGCGTACGCTGCATTCCGGGCGCGGGCGCGCCCCCAGGAGTCTCCTCGATGAATCGTGGCCTTCTCGCATCCGTGGTGGCGGTCTTCTCCTTCGCCTGCGCGCGCGCGCCCGACGCGCCCGCGCCCGCCGCATCGATGCCGGCGCCCTCACTCGCGTCCGCGCCGGCTCCCGAGCCGGTCGCTCCCGTGGCCTCCGCTTCGGCGTCACCGCCCGCCGTCGCCTCCGCGCCTCCCGCCGCGCCCGAGCCGCCCCTGCTCGGGCTCGAGCTCCTCCCGCAGGCGCGCACGGTCTTCCGTGTCGCCGCGTGCGGAAGCGTCGGGGATGTACCGGCGCGACTGGACGCGACCGTTGTCGCGCGCCACTGCGAGGAGCTCGGCCACGCCTACGCGGACTATCGGCATGCGTGGTTCGACGTCGCGAAGCCCTTCATCGCCGGGCTTCGTCCAAAGGATCTCCCGGGCGTCGTCGTCTACCCCTTCGGCGGCGGGGACCTCGTCAGCGCGCTCGCGACGTATCCCGATGCCACGGAGATCACGACCATCTCGCTCGAGCCGGCGGGCGACATCCGGCCCGTCGACACGCTCGCCCCCGATTTTCTCGCGCACGAGCTCGCCGTGCATCGCAGTCACCTGGAGCGGCTCTTCGAGAAGGCGCACTCGCGCACCGACAACCTGGCCCGCGAGGCGAAGACCGCCCTGCCCGGGGAGATCCTCTTCGCGCTCGCGGCGCTCGTCGTGCAGGGTGACGAGCCGGTGAGCCTCCGCTACTTCCGGCTGCGCCCCGACGGGACACCCGAGTATGTCACGCAGTCGGACATCGACGCAGCGAAGAAGCCCGACGAACGGCGCGCGCTCTTCGCCAACGCCGAGCTCCGCTATCGCCGTTCGGGCGACTCCGCTGCGCCCGTGCATGTGCTCCGCCACATGAGCTTCAACCTCGACGACGCGCACCTCAAGGCCGACCCGAGCCTTCTTGCCTACCTCAACGCGCGCGGCAAGGTGGCGGCGATGACGAAGGCCGCGACGCACCTCCTGTGGAACGAGCACTTCACGCTCATCCGTGGGTGGCTGGTCGACCACACGGACTGGATGATCTCCGACTCGACCGGGATCCCGCCCCGCGTGGCCAGCCCGGCAGGGTTCACGCAGGACACCTTCGGTACGTTCGACGGGCCGTCCCCGTTCGGAGATCCGGACCATGCCGACGCCGACGACGTCCGGAGGCTCTTCGCCAGCGAGCCGACCCGGGACCTCCCCTTCCGGTACGGGTACCCGGACAGCCACGGCCACGCCCACATGATCGTGACCCACCGGAACCCCCGCTGACTCCCGTACGTACTCACACGTAGAGGTGTTCCCCCTCGGGGCGGGCGCACATGCTACCGCCGGAACGGACTCCTACATGCTCATAAAAACTATTGGGGTTTTCTGGCATGGCAAAACGCCCGTCCGTGCTTAAGGTACCACCCCCCGGGAAGCCCTTCAGGGTATGGCGTGTTGCCTACCCGCCAGAGCGACCCTAACGCCTTGACCGGCATCTGAACCCCCACAAGATCGTGAACCTACCCAACACAGCCCTCGCCCCCCGGCGAGAGGATCTCGCGCGCGAGCCCCTGCTCGAGCGACTCCCGGCCGATGGCACTGTCGCGAACGACGCCATCCCTCCGTCCGCTGCTCGACCCGCGGCTGCTGCCGCGCGGCCGGGGCGCCGCCGCGTCCTCACCCACGAGGAAGAGGTGGAGCTCTCGCGTCGCATCGAGAGCGGCGAGCGCGACGCGGTCTTTGCGCTGCTCGGCGCGCCGGCGACTGCCGGCCCGCTCCGGGCCCTCGCGGAAGAGGTGCGCGCCGCCCGGGCGACGCCGTCCGGCCTGCTGCGCAACGCCGAGGAGGACGCCGACACTCCCGAAGGGGCGGAGCGCATCGCGAAGCTGCTCGAGAAGGCGGCGACGATGGCGGCCCTCGCCGCGCAGCCGAGCCGCGACGAGACGACGCGTGAGCGCCGGCGGCGCCGCCGTACGCGCATCGCGGTCGAGCTGGCCGATGCTCGCTTCGAGCGTCACGTCCTCGCCAAGCTCGCGCGCGACGCGCGCGGTCGCGGGGCCGATGAGCGCGCCCGTCGCGGCTTCGTCCGCGGGATGAACGAGTCGTCGCGCGCCCAGCACGAGTTCGTGGGCGCCAACTTCGGTCTTGTCGTCACCTATGCCCGCCGCTTCGTGGGCCAGGGGCTGGACATGCACGATCTCGTGCAGGAGGGCCAGCTCGGCCTCATCCGCGCCGTCGAGAAGTTCGACTGGCGCCGCGGCCACCGTTTCTCGACCTACGCCGCGTGGTGGGTGCGTCAGGCCATGGCGCGCGCCATCGCCGACCAGAGCAAGACCATCCGTGTCCCGGTGCACCTGCTCGAGAGCCGCCACAAGCTCGAGCGCGTGCGGCGCGCCCTGGCCCAGGTGGGCGAGCGCGATCCGAGCGACGAGGATCTGGCGCGCGAGAGCGGCCTGCCCATCGACAAGGTGCGGGCCATCCGCAGCCTCGTCCGCGAGCCGCTCCGGCTCGAGGCGCCCCTCGGTGACGAGGGGGACGGCGGGCAGCTCGGCGATCTGGTGGCCGATCCGCGGTCGCCGGCGCCGGACGAGGAGCTGTCGCAGGCGCGCATGCAGACGCAGACGCGCGCGCTGCTCGACCTCCTGACGCCCCGCGAGCAGCAGCTCCTCAAGCTGCGCTTCGGGATGGACGGCGGCCCCGGGCACACGCTCGAGGAGGTCGGCAAGTCCTTCAACCTGTCGCGCGAGCGCGTGCGGCAGATCGAGGCGGCGGCGCTGAAGAAGCTGCGCGCCGTGTCCGAAGAGCGGCAGCTCGGGTCGTACATCGGCCGCTGAATGGACTAGCTTCGCCGGCGCATGGCGGAGCTGGTCTGGCGAGGGAAGGGGCGCGCGCCTCGCAGGCGTGCGCCGCCTCTCCACACGGACGAGGTCTACGGCGGCGAGGACGAAGGCGCCTGGCGCAACCGGCTCGTCCGCGGCGAGGCCGAAGGCGTGCTCGCAGCGTGGCGGCCGGAGCTCGCGGGGAAGGTGGCGCTCGCCTACGTCGACCCTCCCTTCGACACGGGCGGCGCCTTCACGTACCTCGCGAGCATCCCGGGGGTCCCCGATGGAACGCCTCGCGTCGCGCTGCCCGCCTACGAGGACGCTCGGGGGCTCGACGCCTGGCTCGGCTGGTTTCGCGAGCTCGCGACGCGGCTGCACGAGATGCTCGCCGACGGCGGCAGCCTCTACGTCCACCTCGACGCGCACGTCGCGCACTACGCGAAGGTGCTCCTCGACGAGGTCTTCGGGACGGACGCCTTCCAGCGCGAGATCATCTGGCGCATCGGCTGGGTGAGCGGCTTCAAGTCGCGCGTGCGCGGCTGGATCCGCAACCACGACACGCTCCTCTTCTACGCAAAGGGCGGCAAGCCCGCGACGTTTCACAAGGAATACATCCCGTACTCGCGTGGCTACGTGCGGCGCGACGGCGCGAAGCCGAAGGGGCCAGGGTATCCCCTCGAGGACGTGTGGAACGCGAGCGAGCTCGATCGGATGGACAGCATCCAGATCGTGTCGTTCTCCGGGGAAAAGGTCGGCTACCCCACGCAGAAGAACGAGAGCCTCGTCGCGCGCGTCGTGCGCGCCTCGTCGAACCCGGGGGATCTCGTGCTCGACTGCTGCGCGGGGTCGGGGACGACGCCCGTCGTCGCCGAGAAGCTCGGCCGCCGCTGGGCGGCGTGCGACGTCTCGCCGCTCGCGGTGCACGCGACGCGCACCCGGCTCCTGGGAATGCCCGAGGTGAAGCCGTTCGTCGTCGAGCGGGTCGGCGGCCCGAGCCAGGGAGCCGGGAAGCTGAAGGTCCGGGTCGCGCGGGATGGGCCGCGCTGCACGCTGACGCTCGAGTCGTTCGCGATGCGCGACGCGGGCATCCCGGCCGAGGTGCGCGCTGCGGTGAAGCACTGGTCGCAGTGGCTACAGGGGTGGGCGGTTGACTGGCAGCACGACGGCGGCCCGCTCCGCGCGGGCACGTGGGCGTGGCGGGGCCGCCGGGGGCTGGAGCTCTCTGCGACCCGGGTGCTCGAGCGGTCCGCGGCGAGCCTGCTGCTCGTGAAGGCGTTCGACGTGCTCGGCGGAGAGACGACCCACGCCGTGAAGCTGCCGCGGCCGGAGTGACCGTCCTCCCCCGGCCGAAGCCGGCGCGCTCCGATGGAGGACATGACGTACTCTTCGTGCATCGATGGCCGACGTCGTCCTGCCGCTCCCCCCGCAGGCCGTAGCGACCCGGAGCGTTCGCAGCACGGTGCTCCTCGGATCCATCGCGTCGCTCCGCGAAGGGGGGTACTTCGACGCATGGCGGGCGGCGCTCGAGCCGTCGTATCGCGACACGCTGCTGCAGGCGGTGGCGGGCGTCTGGCTCCCGCTCGACGTGGGGCTCGCTTACTACCGGGCGTGTGACTCGCTCGGCCTCTCGAGCGACGCGGTCGCGAAGCTCGGGAGCGCCACCTTCCAGCGCATCCGCGGCACGCTCCTCGGCACGGTGCTCCGCATGGCGAACGGCGCCGGCGTGACGCCGTGGACCGTCCTCCCGCACCTCCAGCGGTTCTGGGACCGCGGGTACCAGGGCGGTGGCTGCGAGATCACGCGGCTCGGCCCGAAGGACGCGAAGCTCGCCGTCGCCTGGTGCGGCCTCGTCGAGAGCCACTACTACCGCAACGCGCTCCGCGGCCTCACGATCAGCGTGCTCTCGCTCTTCTGCCAGAAGGTGTACGTTCGCGAGCCCGCCGGCCCGCGCGCCGAGGGAACGCTGTCGCTCCACGCCCAGTGGGTCTGACCGTAGGTGCGGCCGCGGGCGCTCAGGCCCCGTAGTAGGCGACCCGGTCGTAGATGGCCCTCACCGACTGCCGGGACAGGACGACCAGGGTGAAGATGCCAAGCGCCGTCCCGAGCGGGATGTTCATGCAGCAGATGCAGGCGATCACGAAGCTGAAGGTCCGCTTCTGGCGCTTCTTGAGGTTCATCCCGGAGTACGCGACGCACGCCGCCTTCGCCCAGAGAAGGAGCGTGATGAACCCCCCGATCGCGGCCACGATGCCGCCGACCGCGGCCGGTGGTGGTCCACCCGGGCTCCCGCCGCCGCCGAGCGACGCGGTGGCCAGCAGGACGCCGAAGATGACGTAGATGATGCCGAAGATCCCGAAGACGCCGAGGAGACCGGCGTAGATGTAGTGGCAGATGGAAAGCGTGTTGAGCTGACTCTCGTCCTCGGCGGTCGGCGGAGGCGGCGCCTGCGGATAGCCCTGGGGCGGCGGCTGCGCATAGGGCGCGTTGGGCGGCGGATACGGATTCAAGCCAGCTCGCGGGGAATGGTCATTCGGTGTGAGGATTCCAGCACGCCACGCGGTGTCCTGTCCCCCGGGATGTCTCGTCGAGGGCCGGAACCTCCTTGTCGCATCTCCCTTTCACGATGCGCGGGCATCGGGGGTGGAAGGCGCAGCCCGACGGCGGGTCGATCGGCGACGGCACGTCCCCCTCGAGCACTAGGCGAACGCGCTTGCGCTCGGGGTCGAGCTTCGGGGCCGCGGCGAGGAGCGCCCGCGTGTACGGGTGCGCCGCCTGCTCGTAGAGCGTCGCCGCGAGGCCCTGCTCGACGATCTTGCCGAGGTACATGACGGCCACGCGGTGGCTCACGTGCTCGACGACCTTGAGGTCGTGCGACACGAAGAGGTACGCGAGGCCGAGGCGCTCCTGCAGCTCGACGAGCAGGTTGACGATCTGCGCCTGGATGGACACGTCGAGCGCGCTGATGGGCTCGTCGCACACGATGAACTCCGGCTGCACGGCCAGCGCCCGCGCGATGCCGATGCGCTGCCGCTGGCCGCCGGAGAACTCGTGCGGGTAGCGGTCCATGGCGTCGGGTCGCATGCCCACCTGCTCCAGGAGCTCGACGATGCGCGCCTCCTCGTCGGCGCGCGTTTTCGCGAGCTTGTGGATGCGGATCGCCTCGCCCACGATCTCGCGCACCGTCATGCGCGGGTTGAGGCTCGAGTACGGATCCTGGAAGATGATCTGCATCCGCCGACGAAGCGGGCGGAGCTCCCGCTGCGAGCTCTGCGAGATGTCGCGCCCGTCGAAGATGACGCGGCCATAGGTCGGATCGAGCAGGCGCAGCATCAGCCGTCCGAGCGTGCTCTTGCCGCAGCCGCTCTCGCCGACGAGCCCCATCGTCTCCCCCCGTCGCACCCGGAGCGAGACGCCGTCGACCGCGCGAAGGAAGCGGCCGGACCGCCCGAGCCAGCCGGCGCGGACGGGGAAGTACTTGGCCACGCGCTCGGTCGCCGCGAGCGTCCGCGGCCTCGCGTTCGCGCCCGCGCCCGCCGCCGGATCGACCGACTCTTCGCGGGTGCTCACCGGCGCCGTCGTCGCGGGCAGAAAGAGATCCTTCGGGCCGCTCACGGCGTCGCCTCCGGCTGCACGTCGCGGGCGCGCCAGCAGCGCGAGAGCCGCCCGGGGGCGACCTCCTCGATGGGCGGCTCGTCGATGAGGCACTTGTCGATGCGGAGAGCGCACCGGTCGGCGAAGCGGCAGCCGGCGGCGAGGTCGCGGAGGTCGGGCACCATGCCCTCGATGGTCGGCAGCCGCCTCTGCGCGCTTGGCTTCACCCGCGGTACGCTCTCGAGGAGCCCGCGCGTGTAGGGGTGCATCGGGCGGGCGAAGAGGGCCTTCACCGGCGCGTCCTCGACGACCTGCCCGGCGTACATGACGACGACGTGTCTCGCGTTCTCCGCGACGACGCCGAGATCGTGGGTGATGAGCAGGATGCTCATCGAGAGCCGCTCCTGCAGCCCGCGCAGGAGCTCGAGGATCTGCGCCTGGATGGTCACGTCGAGCGCGGTCGTCGGCTCGTCGGCCACGAGCAGCTTCGGCTCGCAGGCGA
Organism: Polyangiaceae bacterium; assembly: GCA_050012715.1. Lineage (GTDB taxonomy): Bacteria > Myxococcota_A > Polyangia > Polyangiales > Polyangiaceae > Palsa-1150. The sequence continues at coordinate 5,875 of JBEKGQ010000006.1, read as the reverse complement.
GAGCCATCGCGATCATGACCCGCTGCCGCTGCCCGCCCGAGAGCTGGTGCGGGTAGGCGTCCACCTGCGTGCCCGGCTCGGGGATGCCGACGAGGCCGAGCAGCTCGACCGCGCGCGTCCGGGCGTCGCGCCGCGACTTCTTCTGGTGGAGACGGATGGCCTCCATGATCTGCCAGCCCACGGTGTAGACCGGGTTCAGGCTCGTCATCGGCTCCTGGAAGATCATCGACACCTTGTTGCCGCGGACGGCGCGCATCTCGCGCTCGGAGAGCTGGAGCAGATCGCGTCCCTCGAGCTCGATGGCCCCGGACTCGATGCGCCCGGGCGGCGACGCCACGAGGCGCAGGATGGAGAGCGCGGTCACGCTCTTGCCGCACCCGCTCTCGCCGACGACGGCTACGGTCGCCGCCCGCGGCACCTCGAACGACACCTGGTCGACCGCGCGCAGCGTCCCCCGATCGGTGCGGAAGCTCGTCACGAGGTCGCGGACGCGCAAAAGCGGCAGCGTATCGACCATCGTGGAGTTCAGGGATATCACTCCGACGTGGCCACCGCCCGCGAAGACGACCAGCTCGGCCGGGTATGCCTGGTGACGGGGGCGACGTCCGGCATCGGCAAGGAGATCGCACGGGGGCTCGCCCTCAAGCGGGCGCACGTGGTCGTCGCGGCGCGCGATCTCGACCGCGGGAGGCGCGTCGCGGAGGAGCTGAGCGACGACGCAGCGAACCCCAGCGTCGAGGCGGTGGAGCTCGACGTCGCGAGCCAGTCGAGCGTGCGTCGCTTCGCCGCGGACTTCACGAAGCGCTTCGAGAAGCTCCACGTGCTCGTCAACTGCGCGGGCGTCTACCCGCCGCCGGAGAAGCAGAAGACCGCCGACGGCATCGAGCGGACGTGGGCGACCAACGTGCTCGGGTACTATCTGCCCACAGTGCTGCTCCTCGACACGCTGGTGGCGTCCGCACCGGCGCGGATCGTCAACATCGCGTCCGCCGTCGCAGGAGGGCTCGACCTCGACGACGTGGAGTTCGAGCGGCGCCCTTACCACCCGATGGCCGTCTACAAGCAGAGCAAGCAGGCCGACCGCCTCCTCACGTGGAGGCTCGCCGACCGCCTGCGCGGAAGGGGGGTCACGGCCAACGCGATGCACCCCGGGTACGTGCGGACGGCCCTCGTCCGGGAGGGGGCCTTCGCGTTTCTCTTCAAGCTGGGGGGGCTCTTCGCGCGCTCGCCCGCGCGGGGGGCGGAGACCGCAGTCTGGCTCGCGTCCTCGCACGCGCTCGCGAGCGACACCGGCGGCTACTACGTCGACCGGAAAGAGCGCCACTGCAAGCTCCGCAGTGACGACGCCGAGGAGCGGCTCTGGTCGCTCTGCGAGCGGATGACGACGCTCCGCGCCTGACGTCCGTCTAGCCTCCCGGCCGTCCACGGGGCAGACTGGAGACACCATGAAGATGAACCGCTTCCTGTTCGCGCTGGCGATCGCCGGTGGTCTTTCTGCGCTTCCCGTCGCGGCCCACGCCCAGCCGCCCGTCCCGGCGGGGCTGCACGACGAGGCCGAGCCGAAGTTCCCGATGAGCGCGGCGGAGTTCCGCGATCGCGTGAGCCGCCGCATCGAGCAGGCCCGCGTGAAGATGGAGGAGCACATCACCGAGAAGCAGCTCCCCGCGGACAAGGCGGACGAGCATCGGGCACGCTTCCGCGCCGCCATCGCGCAGCTGAACACCAAGGTCGACGAGGTGTGCGCCGACGGGACGGTGACGAAGGAAGAGGCCGAGGCGGTGCACGAGCTGGCGAAGTCGCTGCTCCATCACCACCGCAACCCGCAAGGCTGACGAGCGGGCGCCGAGGGCCGGACCGTCGCTGCGTGGTAGCCTCCCCGTCGATGGGCGAGCCTGCCACGCGCCGCATCTCGCTCGCGCTGCTCCTCGCGGCGTCCTTGCTTCCGGCGTCCTGCGTCCCGCCGCCGCGCATGTGCGCGCAGGAGACGGACTGCGGCGGGCAGGCCTCGTGCGTCGCGGGCCGCTGCGTGGCGCACGGCGCGACCCCCGCCATCGACAGCGCGCGCCGCCTGCTCTTCGCGCCGGTCGACGTGGCCTACGTACGACGCGGCGACGGGACGCGCGACGCGAGCCTGGCGACGCTGGGCCGCGCCGGCGAGGCTTCGTCCGTGTTCCTGCGCTTCGCGGTCCAGGTGCCGCCCGAGGTCTCCGTTCTCGAGGCGTACGTGCTGCTCCAGCGCGCGACCGCGGTCGACGCCGATCCCGTCCCCATCGCGCTGCACGCGGCAAGGGTCACGACCTCGTGGGACGGGCGCTCGCTCTCGTGGGCCACGCAGCCCCACGTCGAGGAGATCGGCGCGCCGGTGACGCGGGTCACGCCGGCGGGAGGGCCTCTCGTGCGCCTCGACGTCCGTGACCTCGTGCAGCGGTGGCGCAAGCGCGGGCGCGACGAGCTCGGCGTCGCAGTGGTGACGGAGGGCGAGAGCGTGACGGGCATCGCCTTCGCGCTCGCCCCCGCCGACGGGGCGCGCGATCGCGCCGATCCGGTGCTCTCGTCCCCGTCGTCGTTCGGGCCGCCGGTCGCCTCGCCGTTCGAGTCGCGACCCGCTGGTCCGGCGGCGCCCGGGGATCCGCGGCTCGAGGTGGAGGGACCGCGGCTCGAGCTCTACGTGAAGTGACCGGCCCCGCGTGCTATCCAGGGCGGTGTGACGAAGCCGTATCTCGCGCGGGCCGGTGGTTGGGCGCTCCTCGGCGTCGCCGGGCTGGTCGCCTTCGCCGCCGGGTGCGGGAAGGACAGCCACGCCGCCGCGCAGGGCTCGGAGAACGTCGCCGGGCCGGCGCAGCACGCCGACTGCGGCCACTCGGCCTGCGGCTCGAACTTCTTCCTCGACGTGGCGCCGGCCGCCGACTGCGCCGCCGGGGCGACGTGCAACGTGACGATCAAGCTCGTCGCCACTGGAGATTTCCACATCAACGAGGACTACCCCTACAAGCTCAAGGCGGACGACACGCCGGGGGTCGAGTTCCTCGGCACGGACGCCGCCGGGAAAAGCACCTTCTCGAAAGCCGCCGGCGACTGGAAGAAGAAGGACGAGAAGAGCGGCGCCATGAGCGTGGCCTTCCGCGCCGCCGACAAGGGCTCGAAGACCGTCGGCGGCACGTTCAAGCTCAGCGTTTGCTCCGCGCAGACCTGCCAGCTCGAACAGCAGCCGGTGCAGGCGACGGTCGCGGTGCGCTGAGCTTTGGAGCTACGCTGAGGGCATGAGCGAGCAGCGCCACGCCGCTTCGCAGGTCAAAGCCATCGCCGAGCACGTCGAGCAGCGTTTCCGCAGCGGCCGGCGCGTCCTCTCGTTCGCCGAGTTCCTCGAGCTCTTCGACTCGCAGCCGGTGCGCTACTCGCGCGACGCGAGCCGCTACCTGCGGGACGTCTTCGACCACTACGGCACGACGAAGGTGAAATACCCGTGGGGGGAGACGACCCGCTACAAGCTCTTCGACGTTCCCTGGGAGGCGCCGCCCGCGACGCCGCTCCCCGAGGGGGCCCTCCCGCGCGGCGCGCTCATCGGGCAGGAGCACGTGCAGGCCGACATCTACCGGGCCCTCTCCAACTTCGTGCGCGAAGGCCGCCCGAACCGCCTGGTCCTCCTGCACGGGCCGAACGGCTCGGCCAAGTCGACCATCGCCCAGTGCATGATGGCCGCCCTGGAGAACTACTCGACGCTCGACGAGGGTGCCCTCTACCGCTTCCACTGGGTGTTCCCGTCGCAGAAGACCATCCGCGGCTCGCTCGGCTTCGGGCACGACAAGAACAGCGGCAGCAAGGGCGTCGATTCGTACGCCCACCTGACCGACGAGGAGATCGACGCGAAGCTGATGGTCGAAGTGCGCGACCATCCGCTCTTTCTCGTGCCGCTCGCCGACCGGGAGCGCCTCCTCGTCGCGGGCTACAAGCGCGTCGGCGCCGCCGAGCCGCCGAACGAGTGGATCCTGCGAGGTCAGCTCTCGCACAAGAGCCAGCAGGTCTTCGAGGCCCTCCTCTCCTCGTACGACGGGTCGTACGCCGAGGTGCTCAAGCACGTGCAGGTCGAGCGCTACTTCATCACGCGGCGCTACCGGACCGGTGCGGTGACGATCGGCCCCCAGCTCAGCGTCGACGCGGGCGAGCGGCAGGTCACGATGGACCGCTCGCTCCAGTCGCTGCCGGCTTCGCTCCAGGCGGTGACCCTCTACGAGGCGAAGGGGGAGCTCATCGACGCCGCGGGGGGGCTCCTCGAGTTCAGCGACCTGCTCAAGCGGCCGCTCGACGCCTTCAAGTACCTCCAGCTCTCCATCGAGACGGGCGAGGTCTCCCTGACCGCGCAGAACGTGCAGCTCAACTGCGTCATGATGGGGAGCGCCAACGAGCTTCACCTCGACGCGTTCCGCGAGCACGTCGAGTTCGCGAGCTTCCGCGGTCGCCTCGACCTCGTCCGCATGCCTTACCTGCGGAGCTACGAGCAGGAGCGGCTCATCTACGACACCCACGTGGCTCCGCAGGTGAGGCGCCACGTCGCCCCGCACGCGACCGAGATCGCCGCCGTCTTCGCGGTGCTCACGCGGATGCGCAAGCCGAACCCCGATCGCTACTCGCGCGGGGTCGGCGCCCTCATCTCGGCGCTCACCGCGGTCGAGAAGGCCGACCTCTACGCCCTCGGCAAGTCGCCGGAGCGGCTCGACGCCGACTCGCAGCGCCTCCTCCGCTCGGCCGTGAAAGAGGTGTGGAACGAGAGCGACACGTACCCGATCTACGAGGGGCGCATCGGCGCGAGCCCGCGCGAGATGCGCGTGGCGCTGCTCGACGCGGCGCAATCGCCGCTCTTCCGCTGCCTGAACCCGCAGGCGGTGCTGACGGAGATCGAGGCGCTCTGCGAGCGTCGCAACGAGTTCGAGTGGCTCCAGCAGGACAGCGTCGGTGGCGGGTACCACGAGGTGAAGCTGTTCCAGGACACGCTGTTCGCCCGGCTCCTCCAGGCGTCGGAGTACGAGCTCTACGTGGCGAGCGGCCTGGTCAAGGAGGAGCAATACGTCGAGCTCTTCGACCGGTACGTGCAGCACGTGAACGTGTGGGTGAAGAAGGAGCGGCTCTACAACCGGGTGATGCAGCGCCACGAAGAGCCGGACGACAAGATGATGGCGGAGGTCGAGCGCCTCCTCGAGGTGAAGGTCGAGGCCGACGAGTGGCGCAAGCAGCTCATCAGCGCCATCGCCGCGTGGGCCATCGACCACCCGGGTCAGAAGGTCGACCCCACCGGGGTCTTCCCCCAGCACCTGCGCAAGATGCGGGAGGCGATCTTCGGCGACCGGCGCAAGGACGTCGCCAACATCGCGCGCGACATCGTGCTGCTCGTCCGTGAGGAGGGCATCGGCCTGGACGCCGAGCGCAAGCGCGACGCCGACGCGACGATCGACGGGCTCATCGCGAGGTTCGGTTATTGCCGCAACTGCGCGGGCGACGTCGCGAGCCTCCTCGTGAGGAAGCGCTTCCACGACATCATCGTGTGAGCGACCGTTCGAAGGGCTCCTCGCTCGCGGCCCAGGTCCGCCGGCTCGCGCTGCCGGCGATCGCGCAGTCGCTCCTGCAGACCCTCGTCTTCGTGGTCGACCGGGCGATGCTCGGGCAGCACGGCGAGGCGTCGCTGGCCGCGATGCAGATTGCGGGGCCGCTCGAGTGGTCGCTGTGGAGCGTCTTCTCCGCCTTCACGGTCGGGACCATTGCCCGGGTAGGGCTACACGTGGGCGCCGGGGAGCGCGCCCTGGCGCGGCGCGCGACCTTGGCGTCGTTCGCGTACGCCGTTGGGGCGGGGTTGCTCGTGACGCTCGCCGCGCCGTTCATCGTC
>JBEKGQ010000005.1:0-28580 GCA_050012715.1 Polyangiaceae bacterium | reverse complement strand
GCGGCGTGTGGCTGGTCATCGCGCGCACCTGGATGTTGCTCGTGTGCGTCCGCAGCAGCATGCCCCCCGTCGTCCAGAAGCTGTCCTGCATGTCGGTCGCCGGGTGGTCCGGGGGGAAGCCCAGCTTGCCGAAGTTGTTCTCCTCCCGCTCGATCTCCGGGCCGTCGTGGACCGCGAAGCCGAGGCTCACGAGCACGTCGACGATCTCGTCGCGTACGCGGGAGATGGGGTGCGCGTGCCCGAGCGGCGCGGGGGCGCGCCCGGGGAGCGTGAGGTCGAAGGGCGGCGCGGTGAGGTCGGCGTCCCGCCCGGCGCGGGCGAGCGCGCGAAGGCACTCCTCGAACGCCAGCTCGACCTCCTGCTTCACCGAGTTGACGAGCTCACCGACGGCCTTGCGACCGTCCGCCGGAACGGAGCCCATCTGCTTGAGGATCGCCGTCAGCTCGCCCTTCTTGCCGAGGATCTTCGCGTTCTCGTCGCGGAGGGCTTGCTCGGTGGTCGCGGCCTCGAAGCGCGCACGGAACGTGGCCCGCAGGGCCGCGAGGGATCGCTCGATGGAGGTGGAGGCCTGGCCGGGGTCGCCCGTCGTCATCGCGCTGTGGTGTTAGCACGAACCGCGGCGCTCACCGCCCGCGCCAGGAGGCCCCGCGCGCCCGCGTCGGTCGGGAAGTCGTCGATCAGCCACGCGAGCGCGCTCGCCGCCTCCCGGTCCCCCTCCACCCGCACCTGGTCCGTAAAGAGGAGGGTCGCCAGGTGCGTGCGCCCGGCGAGGACGTCGAGGAGGGCGGCCGCCGGCATGGGGGCGATCGCGCCCGGCGGACGCGGCGGCTTCCGGGTGACGGTGAGCTTCCCGGCGTCCCAGAGGATCCCGACGTCGCCCCCGCCGGCGCCGGTCAACCGCCACCACAGCCGCGAGCGGCCGCGCCCGGCCTCGCCCGGAACCGGCATGCGCGGAGTGAGCCGCGCCACCAGCGCGACGGCGCGCAGGAAGGCCGCGATTCGCCGGTCGAGCCGCGCCGGCACCACCTCGACGAAGCGACGCATGACGTCGAGCGCGGTGGGGCACGTCGGCGTCCACCCGAGCTCGCGCCGTGCCTTCTCGCTCGAGACGACGAAGGTCGACTCCCCGGCCGCCAGCCACTGCTCGTCGAACGCCTCCAGCAGGTCGAGCTTCTCCAGCCATGGCGACAGCCTCGCCAGGGCGATGCCCATCGACCGCGGCGGCTCGAGGGCACGCATCCCGCACGCCCGCGCCAGCTCGCCGGGCGGGCGCTGATCGGCGGCGACCACGTTGAACGCACCACGGGCGCCCTTCCGCAGGGCGAGCAGCACGGCATCGGCGACGTCCTCGTCCCACACGATGGGGATCGGCGCCCCGCGCGGCGCGAGCAGCGTTCGCCGCTTCCACAGGCGCCCGAGGCCGTGCTCCATCCCCTCCCCCACCAGCAAGGCCGGGCGCAGACGCGTGACGGCGATGCCGGGGTGCTCGGCCTCGAAGCCGTCGAGCCACTCTTCGACCTCTTGCTTGGTGGCCGCGTAGGGGAGCTCCGGCTGCGGCCGGCGTGGGGTGTCCTCCACGATGGGCACCGGTTGACCCGGTACGACGCCGTACTGTGCGACCGACGACGTGTAGACGACGCGCTTCACGCCGACCGCCGCCGCCGCCTCGAAGGCGTTCTTGCTTCCATCGACGTTGATGCCCCAGAAGACGTCGCGGGGGAGCTTGCGGGTGACGATGAAGGCGAAGTGGAGCACGGCGTCGCAGCCGTCGAACGCCTGCGCGAGGGCGGCGCGATCGCGCACGTCCGCCTCGACGTAGCGGACCTTGGGACTGCACACGAGCGGTGGACGGAGGTCGACGCAGCGGAGCTCCGTCACCGCGTCGTCGACGGCGAGCCTCCGGAGGACGTGCGTGCCGAGCTCCCCCGAGCCGCCGGTGACCGCGATGCGCATGGCGGCATCGTACGGTCATTCGCTTCAGCGCATGCGCACGACGACCCGCTCCGGGCGCGAGTCGTTGTCCAGCATGATCGAGTCCGCCTTCGCCCCCCGCTTGTCGAGCTCCGCGACGACGCGGGACGCCTGATCGAGCTTGCGGCGAAACGGCGGGCCTCCCAGAACGAGCTGGAGCGCGTTCCGGCCGACGACGACGGCGAAGGTGCCGTCCGAGTCGACGTGCACCTCTTCGAGCGGGGCGCGCCGGGCGAGCGCGCCGTGGTCGTATTCGGCGGCGAGATCGATCGCGCGCCGGATCGTGCGCATCGTGCCCTCGCGGTCCTCGTCGAGCCCCTCCTGGCGGAGCCCGGTCACGAGGGGGAGGTCGACGGGATCGCCGGGCTCGAGCTTCTTGAAAGGCTCCCCCTCGGCGGTCGCGAGGTACGTGTCGCGCAACGCGACGAGCGCGGCGGGCTTACGCTCCGTGACCTGGATCAAGATGGTCCCCGGGAGGCGGCGCGCGAGGGTGGCCTGGGAGATCCACGGGTCGGCGAGGATGCGGGCGCGCGCCCCGTCGAGGTCCAGCGAGAAGACGTTGGCCCCCGCGGTGACGCCGCTCTCGGTCGCGATGGCCTCGGCGGTGCGGCGGTCCTGGCCGACCACGTCGATCTCCGTGACCGCGAAGCGCGGGCTCGTCATGACGTGACGTCGCGCCGCCCACGCGACCCCGAGGGCGGCCGAGACCACGAGCACGATGCCCACCGTGGTGCGGAGCGCGGCCAGGATGCGCGAGGGCGGACGCGACGGCTTCCGAGGCGGCGGCGGCGCGGAGAGCGTCTCGGGCGACGCGTCGAGCGGCTGCCGCGGTGTCTTCACGCGCCGGTTCGGCTGGAGGACGGGGCTCACGGCGCGCCTTCCTTCGTGAGCATCGCGAGGAGCTCGCGCGCACTGGCGTTGATGTCCCCGGCGCCGAGCGCGATGACGATGTCCCCGGGCTCCACCACGTCGCGGAGCGCCTGCGCCACCTGCTTCTTGTCGCGCACGTAGGTCACCGCGTGATGCCCGTGGGCCCGGATGGCCTCCGCGAGCGCCTCGCCGGTGGCTCCCTCGATCGGCTTCTCGCCGCCCGGGTAGACGTCGGTCACGACGAGCACGTCGGCCCGGTTGAACGCGCGGGTGAACTCGTCGAAGAGCAGCTTCGTGCGCGTGTAACGGTGCGGCTGGAAGGCCACGACGACGCGCCGGTCGAACCCGCGCTGCGCGGCGTCGAGCGTCGCCTCGATCTCCGCCGGGTGGTGCCCATAGTCGTCGACGATCATGACCTCGCCGCGGCGGCCGCCCTTCGAGAGCACCGGCTGCCCGAGCACGGTGAACCGGCGCTGCACCCCGTGGAACCCGGCGATGGCGTCGCGCGTGACGTCGAGGGGGACCTCGAGCTCGTCGGCCACCGCGATGACCGAGAGCGCGTTGAGGACGTTGTGCGCGCCGGGCATCTGGATGACGAAGCGGCCGAGCGGCTCGTCGCGGCGGAACGCGTCGAAGTGGGTGGCGAGCCCCTCGTAGACCGCGTTCTTCGCGCGATAGTCCGCCTGGCGCGCGACGCCGTAGGTGACGTGGCGCCGCTCGATGCGCGGCAGGATCTCCTGCACGCTGGGGTGGTCCATGCACATGACGCACAGCCCGTAGAACGGCACCCGGTTCGCGTGCTGGACGAAGGCCTCCTTCACCGCCTCGTGCGTGCCGTAGTGGTCGAGGTGCTCGGGGTCGATGTTCGTGACCACCGCGATGGTCGGCGTCAGCTTGAGGAAGCTCCCGTCGCTCTCGTCCGCCTCCGCGACGAAGAGGTCCCCCTCGCCGAGACGCGCGTTGGAGCCGAGGGCGTTCACCTTGCCGCCCACGACCACGGTGGGATCGAGGCCCGCCGCGCGGAGCACGGTGGCGACCAGCGAAGTCGTCGTCGTCTTGCCGTGGGAGCCGGCGATGGTGATCGCGTAGCGGACGCGCATCAGCTCCGCGAGCATCTCGGCGCGCGGGATGATCGGGACCTCGAGGGCCCGCGCCCGGGCGATCTCCGGGTTGCGCGGATCGATGGCGCTCGAGTAGACGACGACGTCGGCGCCGCCGACGTTGTCCGCCGCGTGGCCGAAGAAGACCTTCACGCCGAGGCCCTCCAGCCGACGCGTGTTCTCGTTGGGCTTGAGGTCCGAGCCGCTGACGTCGAAGTCGAGCGTCCGCAGGATCTCGGCGAGCCCGCTCATGCCGATGCCGCCGATCCCGACGAAGTGGACGTGGCGGACGCGCCCGCGGAACATCTAGCGTGCCTCCTGGGCGCCACGGGCCGCGTGCGAAGCGCCGTTCGTCGCCGAGTGAGGCCGCTCCGCGATGCCGGCGAGGACGAGGAGATCCGCGGCGACCTCGCGGGCCGCGCGCGGCTTGCCGCAGGCGCGCGAGGCGTCGGCCATGCGGGTGCGCGCGCGGTCGTCGCGCAGGAGGCGGCCGATCTCGGCCGCGAGCCGGGCTACGTCGGCCGCTTCCTGGCGCACGCACACCGCGCCGCCGGCGCGGGCGAGGGCCTGGGCGTTGCGGGCCTGGTGGTCGTCGGCCGCGTGAGGGAACGGGACGAGCACCGCGGCGCGCCCGATCACCGTGAGCTCCGCGATCGACGACGCGCCGGCGCGGGCGACGACCAGGTCGGCCTCGGCGATGGCCTTCGCGACGTCGTCGATGAACGGGACCACGGTGGCGCGCTCCACCTTCTCGCGCTCGTAGGCGGCCCGCACCGCCGCGTCGCGGTCGCGGCCCGCCTGGTGGACCACCTCGAGCCCGGGCATGTCCCCGAGGCGCGCGATCACCTCCGGCATCCGCTCGTTCAGCGCCGCGGCCCCCTGGCTTCCCCCGAGCACCAGCACGCGCAGCGTCCCCTTCGCCACGTAGGGTCTCGGCCCGAAACCGGAGCGCAGGGGCACACCGAAGTCGCGTCTCACCTTGGGACGGAAGCGCGCCCCCGCGTCGTCCCACGCGATGTAGGCGCGCTTGGCGAACGGAGCCAGGAGCCGGTTGGCCAGCCCGAGCACGCTGTTCGGCTCCATCACCGCCACCGGGACGCCGACGAGCGCCGCGGCGAGCGCCACCGGGCCCGAGGCGTAGCCGCCCACGCTGAGCACCGCCCTCGGGCGCAGCGAGCGCACGAGCCCGAGGGCACGCACGGTGGCGCGCGCCGCCACCAGCGCGCCGCGGACGGCCCGCTTCGCGCCGCCGCCCTTCACGGGCTCGACGTCGAGCGTCTCCAGGCGCCAGCCGCGCGCGGGGATCACGCGCGCTTCCACGCCGCGCGCCGTACCGCAGAAGACCACGTCGACGTCGGCGAGCGCCTGCATCGACTCCGCCACTGCCACCGCGGGGAAGACGTGCCCTCCCGTGCCCCCGCCGGCGATGACGATCGTGGGGCGGTTCACAGCAGCTCCTCGGCCGGGGGCTCCATCGCGGCCTCGACCGGAGCTCCGACCTCCGGCGCGGGCGGCGTGGCGTCGGCCGCAGGCTCGCCGGACTGGCGCGAGATGTTGAGCAGCACGCCGGCCGCGATCGCGTTCATCAGAAGGGACGAGCCGCCGAAGCTCACGAAGGGCAAGGTCAGGCCCTTCGTCGGCAGGACCGCGAGGGCGACCGCGAGGTTCACGAGAGCCTGCACGCCGAACATCGTCGAGAGGCCGAAGGCGAGGAACGAGCCGAAGTCGTCCGGCGCGCGCAACGCGGCCCGGACGCCGCGCGCGACGAGGAGCATGTACGCCCCGCAGAGCGCCGCGATGCCGAGAAACCCGAGCTCCTCGCCGATGATCGCGGCGACGAAGTCGGTGTGGGCTTCGGGCAGGTAGAGGGTCTGCAGGCCCCGCCCGATGCCGAGCCCCGTCGGGCCGCCCGACCCGAAGGACATGACGCTCTGGAAGGGCTGGTAGGCGAGGTCCTGCCGGTGCTCGTCCATGTGCAGCCAGGCGAGGTAACGCTCGTAGCGGTACTCCTTGAAGCGGATGGCGGCGGCCCCGAACGCGCCGCCGAGGATGGACGCGCCGAGGATGTAGCCGACCTTGGCGCCGGCGATGAAGAGCATCGTGAACGTGAGGAGGAGGAGCACGACGGCGCTGCCGAAGTCGGGCTGCTTCAGGCAGAGGAGCATGTAGACGCCGGCCACGATGAGGTGGGGCAGAAAGCCGACGGTGAAGGTCTTGATGCGGTCGGCCTTCTTGGCGAGCGAATAAGCGAGCCAGATGACGAGCGCCACCTTGGCCATCTCGGCGGGCTGCACGTGCACCGGGCCGATCGACAGCCAGCGCGCGGCGCCGCCGCCGGAGTGGCCGAAGCCGACGACGCAGAGGAGGAGCAGCACGCCGACGAGCGCGAGGAGCGGGTAGGTGAGCTTGTAGAGCCGGTGGTAGTCGATGCGGCTCGACGCCCAGAGGGCCAGGAGCGCGCCCACGGCATAGGCGGACTGGCGCTTCAGGAAGAACTGCGGGTCGTGGTACTGCACCGTCGCCTGCACGGCGCTCGCGCTGTAGACCATCACGACGCCGAAGCCGATGAGGGCCACGACGACCGCCGCGAGCACGGGATCGACCGGCCCCGAGGCCTGGACGACGTTGGGCTTCGCGTCGAGGGGCGCCGCGAGCTGGAGGCCCACCGTGCGGCGCACGTTCTTCAAGAGCACGACGACACCTCCTTCTCGAGGAGGCGCACCGCGCGGACGAACTCGTCGCCGCGGTGCTTGTAGTCGCGGAACATGTCGAAGCTCGAGCACGCGGGCGACAGGAGCACCGCGTCCCCGCGCCGGGCGAGCGACGCACCGACGCGCACCGCTTCGTCCATCGTGGCGACGCGCCTCACCGGCACGCGCTGCCCGACCGCCTGCGCGATGGCCTCCGCGGCCTCCCCGAGGAGCACCGCCGCGCGCCCTTTTCGCGCGAGCGCGTCGACGAGCGGCCCGTAGCTCCCGCCCTTGTCGCGTCCGCCCGCGATGAGCACCGCCTTCGGCTCGCGGAGGCCCTCGAGCGCGGTCACCGCCGCGCCCACGTTGGTCCCCTTCGAGTCGTCGTAAAAGCGCACGCCGCCCACCTCGGCGACGAGCGCGGTCCGGTGGGGCAGCCCGCGGAACTCGCGGAGCACGCGCCGCACCGTCTCCACCGTGACGCCGAAGGGCCGCACGCACGCCACGGCGGCGGCGACGTTCAGCGCGTTGTGGCCACCGGTCAGCGCCATCTCGCCGCGCGCGAAGCGGTCCTCGCTGCGCCGGTCGACGACCGCGTCGTCGGTCACGTCGAGCACGCCACCGGGGCCGAACGTCACGACGCGGGCCTTTCCTCGCTCGGCCTCGCGCCGGCAGATCGCGTCCCCGGCGGGGACGACGGCCCAGTCGTCGGCCGTCTGGCGCGCGAAGGCGTTTCCCTTCGCGCGGGCGTAGTCGTCGAAGCTCGCGTAGCGGTCCAGGTGGTCGTCGGTCACGTTGAGCAGCGCGCTCACGTGGGGGCGGAACGTGTCCACCCGCTCCATCTGGAAGCTCGACACCTCGAGCACCACCGCGTCGAACCGCTCGTCGGCGTGGTCGGCCAGCGGCTCGCCGAGGTTTCCCCCGACGAAGGTGCGCATCCCGTGCGCCTCGAGCAGGAGCCCCACGAGCGAAGTCGTCGTGCTCTTGCCGTTCGTCCCGCCCACCGCCACCACCGGCGCCGGGTGCGTCATCGACCGGACCGCGAGCTCGACCTCGCCCCACACCGCCGCGCCCCTCGCCTCCGCCGCGGCCACCTCTGGCAGCGGTGGGACCCCCGGCGACACGACGACCACGTCCGCGGCGTCCATGCGGGCCGCCGCGTGTCCCCCCGCGACGAGCTCCGCCCCCTCCGCCTCCAGCGCCCGCGCCTCCGCGCTCAGCGCTTCCCGCGGCTTTCCATCGTTGGCCACGACGCGCGCGCCGCGGCGAAGGCACAGGCGCGCCGCGGCCACGCCGCTCGCCCCGAGGCCCACGACCACCACGCGCTTTCCGGACAGCTCGGACTCCATGGACTCCACGCGGGACCCGGCTCCGGGGGGCCGGAGACGAGTCCTCAACGCAACTTCAAGCTCGAAAGGCTCATCAGTGCCAAGAGAATGGAGATGATCCAGAACCGGACGATGATCTTGGGCTCCGCCCACCCCTTCTTTTCGTAGTGGTGGTGGATGGGCGCCATCAGGAAAATCCGGCGTCCGGTGAGCTTGAAGCTCGTCACCTGGACGACGACGCTGACCGCCTCGAGGAAGAACACCCCCCCCAGCACCGCCGAGAGCAGCTCGTTCTTGGTGAAGACGGCGCACATCCCCAGGCCGCCGCCGAGGGCGAGCGACCCCACGTCGCCCATGAACACCTGCGCCGGGTAGGTGTTGTACCAGAGGAAGCCGATGCCGGCCCCGACCATGGCCCCGCAGTAGATGGACAGCTCGCCCGCGCTCGCGATGGCGGGGATGTCGAGGTACTTGGCCACGACGAAGCGCTGGGAGACGTGCGCGATGCCGAAGGTGGCCCCCGCGAGGTACGCCCAGACGAGGTAGGTGCCGGCGTTGATCATGACCGGGCCGATGGCGAGACCGTCGAGGCCGTCGGTCAAGTTCACGGCGTTCGACGTCCAGACGACGACGAGGACGACGAACGGGAGGTACACCCAGATGGGAAGGACGATGGGGTGCTTGGAGAACGCGACGAAGGGAACGGCCAGGTTGAACCGGATGTCCCACCAGTCGCCGGGGACGTGGTCCTTCGCGAGGAAGGCGTAGGCGAGGACGCCGCCCGCGATGAGAAACTGCCCGAGGAGCTTGTAGCGCCCCGGGACGCCCTTGGAGTTCTTGAGCTTGATCTTGAGGTAGTCGTCCAGGTAGCCGATGACGCCGTACCCGGCGGTGACCGCGGTCGTGGCCCAGACGAAGACGTTGCGCGGGTCGCACCAGAGGATCGTGGGCACGAGGACGCAGAGGAGGATGAGCGCGCCGCCCATCGTCGGCGTGCCGCTCTTGATCTTGTGCGTCGCGGGGCCGTCGTCGCGGACGACCTGGCCGATCTGCTTCTTCTGGAGCTCGCGGATGAACCAGGGCGCGAGGAGGAAGGCGAGGAGCATCGCGGTGACGGTGGCCGCGATGGTGCGGAACGGCAGGTAGCGGAGGACGTTGAGCCACCCGAGCCAGTCCGAGTCGTGCCGGAGGGGGAAGAGCAGCTCGTAGAGCACGATTCAGTGCCCATCCCTGGCGAGGAGCGCCTCGACCACGCGCTCGGCGCCCACGCTGCGAGAGGCCTTCACGAGCACCACGTCGCCGGGACGCACGCGCTCGACGGTGGCGCGGGACGCCGCGTCGGCGCTCGGCGCGAGGACGACCTCGACCCCGCGCGACTGCGCGGCGCGAGCCAGCACGTCCGCGAGGCCACCGCACGACACGAGGAGCGCGACGCCGGCGGCGGCGACCGCGTCGGCGAGGGCCGCGTGCTCGCGCTCCGCCGCGGGGCCGAGCTCCTTCATCTCGCCGAGGACCGCCACCCGGCGACCATCGCCGCATTCGGCGAGCGTGGCCAGGGCCGCGCGCATCGAGCCGGGGTTCGCGTTGTAGGCGTCGTCGAGCACCGTGACGCCGGCCGCGCGGCGCACCTGCATGCGCCCGGCGATGGGCGCGAGGGAGCCCATCGCGCGGATCGGGTCGACCGGGCCCTCCGCCGCGGCGTCAGCGGCCGCGAGCGCGGCCGCCAGGTCGACCGCCGCCGCTTCGCCCGGGATGGGGAGGACCACGGTCACGCGATCCACGCCGCGGCGCTCGATGGAGACCCGGGAGCCCTCGGCCCCGAGGGGCTCGCGCGCGACGAGGCGGTACTGCGCCGCTTCTGCGCGCCCGAAGCTCGTGACGCGCGCCGACCGCGGGGCCCGGGCGAGCTGGGCCAGGACGGCCGGGTCGTCGGCGTTCGCGACGCAGACGCCGCCGGGGCGCACGCCCTCGAAGAGGGCCCCCTTCTCCCGGGCCACGTCGTCGAGCGAGCCCCCGACGCCGCCCGCGTGCGCGAGGCCGACGTTGGTGATCACCGCGACGTCCGGCTCGACGATGGCCGCGAGGGCCGCGATCTCGCCCGGGAGGCTCATCCCGACCTCGAGGACCGCGAAGCGGTGCCTCGGCTCCAGCTCGAGCACCACCGCCGGCACGCCGACCCGGTTGTTCAGGTTCCCGGCGGTGGCGTGGCAGTCGCCCACCGGCGTTCCGCCGGAGCCCGCGGGGCGCAGGAGGGCCGCGCACAGCTCCTTCGTCGTCGTCTTCCCGGCGCTCCCGGTGATGGCCACGACCCTCGCCGCCGGGTTGGCCCTGCGCCAGACCCGCAGATGGGCCTTCGCGATGGCGCCCCACGCGACCAGCGTGTCGTCCACCTCCACCGCGTCGGCGCGAGGGTCGTCCGGCGATCTTCCGCGCTCCACGACGACCAGCGCCGCCCCGGCCTCGATGGCCGCCGCGACGAACGCGTGCGCGTCGTGCTTCTCGCCGCGGAGCGCCACGAAGGCCCCGCCCGGCACCACCGCGCGGCTGTCGGTCGTGACCCCGCGCGCGGCCCGCCCGGCGGTTGACCGCACGACGCGACCGCCGGTCGCCTCCGCCACGGAGCGCGCATCGACCATCGCGCGGTTCGCGCCGATGGGCGTCGCCACGCCTACGCCTGTCCCCGCGGGTGACGACGCGCCTCGAGCGCGCGACGCGTTTCGGTGCGGTCGTCGAACGGGTGCTTCACGGTGCCCACGATCTGATAGTCCTCATGGCCCTTGCCGGCGACCAGGATGACGTCGCCCGCGGAAGCAGAACGCACCGCCAGGTCGATCGCCTTCCGGCGGTCCAGCTCGACGACCGGATCCTTCCCGACCCCTCGCACCCCGGCGATGACGGCCCCCGCGATGACCTGCGGATCCTCGGTTCGCGGGTTGTCGTTCGTCACGACCGCGACGTCGGCGCGGCGCGCCACCGCCTCCCCCATGGGGCCTCGCTTGCTCGGATCCCGGTCCCCGCCGCAGCCGAAGACGCACCACACCTTGCCGGTCGTGACCGCGCGGACCGCGTCGAGGGCCCGGGCGAGCGCGTCCGGCGTGTGCGCGTAGTCGACGAGGGCCATCACGTCGTCGCCCGGCTCGTCGCACCGCTCCAGCCGGCCGGGGGCCCCCGGCTCGTTCGACAGGGCCTCCGCGGCGCGCGCGACGTCGAGATCCAGCGCATGCGCGATGCCGAGCGCCAGAAGCAGGTTCTCCAGGTTGTGCGTCCCGACGAGGCGCGACGTCAGGCTCACCTCGCCGGCCGGCGTCCGCACCGTCGCCGTGATGCCCTGGACGTCGAGCCGCGCCCTCGTCGGTACGACGTCCGCGTCCCCGCCCACGCGCGCGCTCACCCGCACGAGCGGCGCCTTCACCCGCGGGACGAGGGCGCGGCCGAAGGGGTCGTCGACGTGGAGCACCGCCGCGCCCGGGCCGAGCTCCGTGAAGAGGCGCGCCTTGGCCGCCGCGTAGGCCTCCATCGTGCCGTGGAAGTCGAGGTGGTCCTGCGTCAGGTTGGTCAGCGCGGCCACGCGGAACCGGACCGCGCGCACGCGGCCGAGCTCCAGCGCGTGCGACGAGACCTCCATCGCGACGTAGCTCGCCCCACGGGCCTTCATCGTCGCCATCGTGCGGGCCACGTCGTCGGCTTCGGGCGTCGTGTGCTCCGCGTCCACGTGCCACCCGTCGAACGAGTGCCCCACCGTGCCGAGCACCCCGCAGCTCGGCCGCCCGAGCGCGCCGTCCACCGCCGCGCGCACGAGGTGCGCGGTCGTCGTCTTCCCGTTGGTCCCCGTGATCCCGGTGACCTCCAGCGCGAACGACGGGTGCCCGTACACCGCCGACGCGGCATACCCGAGCGCCGCGGCCGGATCGTCCACCACGACGACCGGCACCCCGGCCGATGCGGCGTCGAGCGCCCCGCGCGCGGCGAGCACCGCCGTCGCACCGCGCGCCACGGCGTCCGCCACGAAGCGTGCCCCGTCGGCCTTCTCGCCGCGCCTCGCCACGAAGAGATCCCCCGGTCGGACGACGCGCGAATCGTGCCTCACGCCGCGCACCCGCACCGCGGCGTCGCCGGCGACGTCCGCCGCCATGGGCAGCTCGCGGGCCAGCTCGTCGAGCCTCAGTCCCTCTGCCGGTGCCTTCTCGTCCGTCACGATTCCCATCATGACGCAGGCTCGAGCACCACGCGCACCGCGCTTCCTTTCGGCGCGGCCGTGCCCGGCGGCGGGTTCTGACGCACGACGCGCCCCCACCCCTCGATCTGCGGGACGAGCCCCGCCTTCGTCAGCGCCGTCACCACGTCGTGCCCGGCCAGCCCCGTCGCGTCGGGGACCCGCACCGTCCCGGCCGGCGGGGCGCCCGGCGTCGCGGCGGCCGGAGGCGTGGGCGGGGCGGCGGGCTGGGTCGGAGGGCGCATCATCGCGAGGGTGGCGTCGGCCGGATCGCCCTCGCGCTTCACGTCGGCGATCTTGGCCGTGCTGGCCGAGGGGGTCACGCCAAGGTAGCGCAGGCTCGCCTCCGCCACCCGGCGGAACACCGGCGCCGCGAGCTCGCCGCCGTGGTGCGCGAGCGTGGGCTCGTCGAGGACGACCGCGACGACGATGCGCGGCTTGTCCACCGGGACGAACCCCACGAACGCGGCCGTGTACTTGTCCTGCGAGTACTTGCCCGTCGCCGGGTCCACTTTCTGCGCGGTCGCCGTCTTCCCCGCCACGCGGAAGCCCGGAATGGCGGCCTCGACGCCCGTGCCGCGGACGCCGTCGCCTCCTCCGCCGGCCTCGGTGACCGCGGTGAGCATCTCCGCCACCGTGCGCGCGACGCCGGGGGAGACGACCTCGCGCCGCACGTGGACGCCGGACTCGCGGACGATGTCGCCGTTGCCGTCCTTGACGTTCTTGACGAGGATCGGCTCGAGGAGCTTGCCGCCGTTGGCGATCGCGCCCATCGCCATCGCGAGCTGCAGCGTGGTCACGCTGATCCCCTGCCCGTAGCTCGCGGTCGCGGTCTCGGCGTCGACCCAGGGCCGCCCTCGCGGTCGCAGGACGCCGCTCGCCTCGCCGGGGAGCGGCACCCCGGTCTCCTCGCCGAAGCCGAAGCGGCGGAAGGTCGCGTAGAGCGTGGGCTCACCGAGCTGGAGGGCGATCTTCGTCGCGCCGATGTTGGAGCTCCGGGCCAGGATCTGCGTCGGGACGAGCATGTCGTTGATGCCGTCGTCGTGCACCGTGATGCCGCCGACCTGATAGACGCCGTGCTCGCAGTTGATGGCGTCGGTGGGCTTGAGGGTGCCGGCGTTCAGCGCCGCCGCGATGGTGAACGACTTCATGACCGAGCCGGGCTCGAAGCGATCGGTGACGGCACGGTCGCGACGAGCGTCGGGATCGCTGTCGGTGTAGTCGTTGGGGTTGTACCCAGGGGCGCTCGTCAGCGCGAGGATCTCTCCGGTCGACGGATCGACGACCACGAGCGACGCGCCCTTGGTCTCGTAGGTGTGCATGGCGGCGTCGAGCTCGCGCTCGGCGACGTGCTGGATGCCCTCGTCGAGCGACAGCGTGACGTCGTACCCCTGGAGCGCGTGGCTCTCGCTCGCGCCCTCGAAGATGAGGCGCCCGCTGCGGTCGCGCAGGCCGCGCACGTCCTCGACCTTGCCGCGCAGGTCCTCGTCGAGGGCGAGCTCGAGGCCGTCCTTGCCCTGCCCGTCGGGCGCCACGAAGCCGAGCACCGACCCCGCGAGCTCGCGCCCCGGGTAGTAGCGGTGGCCCTCGCCGTCGATCGTCAACCCGTGGATCGGGCGCGCCTGGAGCTTCACGTCGCCGAGGTCGCGGATGGCGGCCGCCTCGTCGCCGGTGATGCGGCGCTTCAGCCACACGAAGCGATGGCGCGCCTCGAGCTTGCCGTACACCTCGTTCGGGTCCATCGAGAGCGCCTGCCCGAGGCGCAGCGCCGCGTCGCGGAGGACGGCCTCCTGCGCCGGCTTGCCGTCCACGGTGCGCAGCATCTCCGCCATGTCGGCGCTGACGCTCGGGACCTCGATGCTCACCGCCAGGGGCGTGCCGTTCCGGTCGTAGATGGTGCCGCGCTTGGGGTCGACGTGGAGGCGCCGCTGCCGCTGCTTCTCGGCCATTTCACGCCACTCGGGGCCGTCCTCCACCTGGACGCGCCACGCGCTCGACACGATGCCGCCGAGACCGAGGCCCATGACGCCGCAGAGGACGCCCATGCGCGTGCGGATCCACCGGGCGCGCGCGGGGTCGAGGTTCCTCACGGCGGACCCTCGTTGCCGCGCGCCTGACGGTCGTCGTCCTCCGGCGAAGCGGGCGTCGCCGCGAGGGGGACGATGCGCTCGGGCGGCGGAGGCTCCATGCCGAGGAGCGTGCGGGCGACGATCTCGACGCGCTCGGGCGTCTTGTAGCTGGCCGACTCGAGCTCGAGGACGCGCTTCACTTCGCGCAGGCGCGACTGCTCCTGGCGCGCGCGGCCGAGGTCGTACCCCAGCTCGACGGTGCGCCCGCGGAGGGCCAGGTGCACCACGAAGGCGCTCGCGGTGCCGGCGATGGCGAGCGTCCACACCGCGAGGAAGGCGCGACGAGGGCGGCTCATCGGGGCTCCATCGACGAAGGGACGCGCTGCGCCGCGCGGAGCTTCGCGCTGCGGGAGCGGGCGTTCTGCTGCTGCTCCTCGTCGGTCGCGGTCACGGGCTTCTTCGTGAGCGGCTGCCACCCGTCGGCGTGGAAGGCGCGCTTCACGAGCCGGTCCTCGAGCGAATGGAAGCTGATGAGCACCGCGACCCCGCCCTCCGCGACGACCTCCGGCAGCGACGCGAGCAGCGCCTCGAGCTCCTCGAGCTCGCGGTTCACCGCGATGCGCAGGGCCTGGAACGTCCGCGTCGCCGGGTCGACGCCACCGACGCGCGCCGGCCCCACCGCGCGCACGGTGGCGCGGCGGAGGTCCAGCGTCGTCTTCAGCTCGCCCGAGGCGAGCGCCTTCTTGATGCTGCGGGCGATGCGGCGGGAGCGGCGCTCCTCGCCGTACTGGAAGATGACGTCCGCCAGCTCGTCGTCCGACAGCCGGTCGATGAGCTCCAGCGCCGTCTCGCCGTTCTCCGGGTCCATGCGCATGTCGAGCGGGCCTTCGCGCCGGAAGCTCATCCCGCGCTCGGCCTCGTCGAGCTGCGGTGAGCTCACCCCGAGGTCCGCCACGATCCCGTCGACCTGCGCGATGCCGAGCGCGTCCAGCGCTTCGCGCACCCGCGAGAACGTCGACCGCACGAGCGTCACGCGATCGGCCACCGGCGCGAGCCACTCCTCGGCCGCCGCGATCGCCGCCGGGTCGCGGTCGATGCCGACGATGCGCGCCTTCGGCTCCAGCTCGAGCAGCGCCACCGAGTGGCCTCCGCCGCCCAGCGTCGCGTCGACGTACGTGCCTCCCGCCCGCGGGGCGAGCGCGCGGGCGACCTCGTCCCGCATGACCGTCGTGTGCTCGAAGCGCTTCACGTCGCTCACCTCGTCGAAGTCGTCGCGCCACACCCACTCCGTCGACGAGTCCGCCGCGAGGAGGCCCGGGAGCGCCAGCTGCAGGTTGCTCATAGCCCCAGCTCCGCGAGGCGCGAGGCGATGTCGCGCTTCTCGTCGTCGGTGGTCTCGAAGTGGCTCTGCCAGGCTTCCTTGTCCCAGAGCTCGGCGTAGCGGCCGGCGCCGGCCCAGAGGACGTCCTTCTTCAGGGCGGCGTGGTCGCGCAGCGTGGGCGGCACGAGGATGCGCCCCACGTCGTCGAACTCGCACTCGACGGCGCCCGACACGTAGATGCGCCGCAGCTTCTGCACCGCCCGATCGAACTGCGGCAGGCGCGCGAGCTTCTCCTCGAACGCCGCCCATTCGGCCGGGGCGTAGGCGACGAGGCAAGGGTCGAGCGCGCTCGTGAGGACGATGCGCCGCTCGTTCGCCGCGCTCAGGGCATCACGGTACCGAGCCGGGACGCTGGTACGGCCCTTCGCGTCGATCGTGTGCTCGTACCGCCCGCGAAACACGGTGCCGCTCTCACCTCTGGACGGGAGTCAGGGCTTGGTACTTCTTGCCACGACTTCCCACTTCCAGTCTCGAACCTATGGAGAGCCGCCTCGAGAGTCAATATTTCTCGATACGTACGCGTGTGCAGGGAGCGCTGCAACTTCGTGCAGGTGTGGAGTACCTGGGGGTGTCTGTGGAGGAATGAGGCCACACGCTGGGGCAATCGTGCGAGGCACAATGTCCCAGCTCGGGCCGACGCGGCCAGAGCTGGGGGAGACCCTGGCATCGATCACCCGGGGTCCGGCATCGATCACCCGGGGTCCCCCATCGATTACCCGGGGTCCGGCATCGATCACCCGGGGTCCGGCATCGATCACCCGGGGTCCCCCATCGATTACCCGGGGTCCCCCATCGATTACCCGGGGTCCGGCATCGATTACCCGGGGTCCGGCATCGATCACCCGGGGTCCCCCATCGATCACCCGGGGTCCCCCATCGATCACCCGGGGTCCCCCATCGATCACCCGGGGTCCCCCATCGATTACCCGGGGTCCGGCATCGATCACCCGGGGTCCCCCATCGATGCCGCGGGGTCCGGCAGCAATCCCGCCGTCGACCCACGCGCTCGTTCGGCCCCCCGGGAACCTTCAGCCGGCGAGGACGTGCTTCGCGATGACCATGCGCTGGACCTCGCTCGTCCCTTCGCCGATCTCGCACAGCTTCGCGTCGCGGAGGTGGCGCTCCACGTCGAACTCGCGCACGTAGCCGTAGCCGCCGTGCACCTGCAGCGAGCTATTGCAGGCTCGCGTCGCGGCCTCGCTCGCGAAGAGCTTGGCCATCGCCGCCTCTTCCGAGTGGCCCTTGCCGAGGTCGGCGAGCCAGGCGGCGCGGTACGTGAGGAGGGCGGCCGCATCGAGCTCGGTCTTCGCGTCGGCGAGCATCCACTGGATGGCCTGGAAGTCCGCGATGGGCTTCCCGAAGGCCTTGCGCTCCTTGGAGTACTTCGTGGCCATGTCGAGCGCGCCGTAGCCGAGGCCGAGCGCCATCGCGGCGATCGAGATGCGCCCGCGATCGAGGATGCGCATCGTGTCGGAGAAGCCGTGGTCGATCTCGCCCACGCGCTGCGCGTCCGGGATGCGCACGCCGTCGAGCGTGAGCTCCGCCGTGTCGCTCGCGCGGCAGCCCAGCTTGAGCAGGTGCTTCGACGCGGTGAACCCCGGCGTCCCGTGCTCCACGACGAACGCCGTGATGCCGCGCTGCTTCGAGACGGCCGGGTTGGTCCGCGCCAGGACGACGCAGAAGCCGCCGATGGAGCCCTGGGTGATGAACGTCTTCGTCCCTTCGAGGACCCAGTCGTTGCCGTCGCGGCGGGCCGTCGTGCGTAGTGCGGCGGAGTCGCTCCCGCTGCCGGGCTCCGTCAGCGCCCAGGCCGCGAGCCACTCGCCGGTGACCGCCTTCGGCAGGTAGCGCCGCTTCAGCTCGTCGCTCCCGAAGGAGAGGACGTGGCCCGTCCCGAGGCCGTTGTGCGACGCCACCATCAGCGCGATCGACCCGTCCACCCGCGCGATCTCCTCGACGCAGATGGCGTAGCTCGTCGTGTCCATCCCCGAGCCGCCGTACTCCTCGGGGATGCGGATCCCGAGCAGGCCCATGGCGGCGAGCTTGGGGACGAGCTCCATCGGGAAGCGCTCCTCCTTGTCCCACTTCTGGGCGTGGGGCGCGATCTCGGCCTTCGCGAACTCGCGGACGCTCTTGCGCAGGATGTCGTGGTGCTCGGAGAAATCGAAGTCCATGGACGGCGGCCCGGAAGATGTCACGCGCACGAGGCGGCACGCAAGACCGGGGGCGTCTCATTCTGCCACGCAGGCCATGAAGCTCTGCTGGGTGTTCATGCAGCGGCTATCGGTCGGGCAGGCGTCGTGCGCGGCGCAGGGCTGCGTGCAGTACTGGGACACGCCGTCCATGACGCACACGCCGGCGGCGCAGTCGGAGCCGTGAACGCACGACGCTCCCAGGTCGACCGGGCCCTTCTTCTGCTTCGACTGGTCCGCGGCGTGGCTGATGGTGCCTTCGGCCATGGCCATCGCGACGAGGCCCGAGAAGGCGTCGACCCGGGTCGCGACG
Organism: Polyangiaceae bacterium; assembly: GCA_050012715.1. Lineage (GTDB taxonomy): Bacteria > Myxococcota_A > Polyangia > Polyangiales > Polyangiaceae > Palsa-1150. Next base: position 10,453 of record JBEKGQ010000005.1, on the reverse strand, counting down.
TCGTACCCGTCGCTGGCCCCGCAGGCGGGTCCGCTGCGCGAGAGCACGCCGACGACGTCTCCGCTCACCTCGTCGATGGCGGGACCGCCGGGGGTGGCGTCGCAGGCCGCCTCCGTCAGCTCCAGCTCGCTGGCGGAGGTGGCGGCGACGGGCACGTGGTCGCGCACGAGCTTTCGACCGCTGGCGTAGGAGACGGACCGCACGTGGTCGCCGACGGCCGCCCCGGTGGGGCTCGCGACGAGGGGCGCGATGTCGTCGAGGGTGCTGTCGAGCAAGAGGAGGGCGATGTCGGCCCCGCAGAGCGCGTCGCCGGGAGGCAGGAGGACCGCGCGGCCGCGCGCGCGCTCCACGGCGGAGCCGGCGTCGTCGCCCACGAGGACGCGGATGGTGGTGAGATCGCGGTCGTCGAGGATTGCCGGGCCCGGGGCCGGGCAGGACGCGTCGCCCGGGGCGACGAGCAGGCAGCGGCGCGCCGTGAGCACGACGTCGGACGCGAGGAGCGCCCCGCTGCAGTGGCCGGCGCCGTCGAGATCGAGGAGCACGACCGCGGGGTCCGCCCCCGGGTCGGGAACCCCGCGGAGGGGAAACGCGAGGTCCACGTAAGGTGCATCGGCGAGCGGCGGCATCGGCGGGCCGGAGCAGGCGGAGAATGCGACGGCGACGAGGCCCACGAGGAAGGCACGTAGGGAGCGGGCGAGGTTCATGAGGCGCGCCGGATTGCGACGCGCGTGCCGCGCCCGGGCAGCGCTGAAATGCGCGAGAAAAGAAGGCGGCAGGGGTGTCCGGGACAGAATCGAGGCTGTCCCAGGACAGTCCGCGTCTACCGCGGCATGCGTGCGGAGCTAGCCCCCGCAGCGAGCGGCCGGCAGCCCGGGTACCCCCTCGAAGACGCAGGCGCCGCTGACGCAGGTGAAGCAGACGCCGCACACGTTCCCGCAGGCGCCGCAGTTGTTGTCGTCGATCTGGCCGTTCACCTCGCAGCCGGACGTCGACGCGCAATCGAGGTAGCCCTGGGTGCAGGCGTACGTGCACGTGCCCTGGTCGCAGCCGGGGCTCGCGTTCTCGTAAGGCCCGCACGCGTTGCCGCACTTCCCGCAGTTCTGCGGGTCGATCGACGTGTTCGTGCACGACGTTCCGCAGGTCGTGCTCGGAGAGGCGCAGACGAGCCCGCAGGTCCCTCCCGCGCAGACCTGCCCCGTCGCGCAGGCGTTTCCACACTTGCCGCAGTTGGCCCCGTCGGTGGCGGTGTTCGTGCACGCGCTGCCGCAGAACGTCTGGTTCGAGGGACACGAGCAGACGCTCGACGAGCAGGACTCCCCGCCGGCGCAAACCGTCCCGCAGGTGCCACAGTTGCTGTTGTCGGTGGCCGTGTTGGTGCACGTGCCGTTGCACGACGTCTGGCTCGTCGGACACGTGCCCGCATCGGTGCCCGCCTCGAGGCCTGCTTCGAGCGCAGCGTCGGTCCCGGCCTCCGGCGCCGCGTCGACCCCCGCCTCGAGGGCCGCATCGATACCCGCCTCGACCGCCGCTTCGGGCGCCGGCCCGTCGGCGGTCGACGCCTCTTCCCCCCCGGAGGTGCTCGAGCTGTCCGCCCCGCTGCTGCTGCTACTGCTGCTGTCGGCGAAGCTCGAGTCGATCCCGCTCTCCATGGTGGCGTCGTGACCGCTGCTGCTGTCGGCCACGCTGGAGTCCCCTCCACCGCCGCCGTCGACCCCCGCGCACTGCGTCGGGCAGCTGCTCTGCGCGCAGGCCTGGAGCGCCTGACTGGGCCCCTGGCAGGAGCTCTCGTCGAGCTGCGACTGACAGCTCGACGTGCTCCCTCCGCCGCAGATGCACGTGACGAAGCTCGCGCACGGCTGCTCCGCCGCCGTGATCTCGCTGCTGCACATGCTCTGGACGCACGTGCCGCACGCCGAGCTCGAGGCGGACTGCACGAAGGCGTTGCAGCTCGTCCCCCCGTCCCCCGACGAGGAGGAGCTGAAGCACCTCACGAGCGCCAGAGACAGCACTCCGAGAGCCATGACGCTTCGCCACGTCGACTTCATGCAGGCCTCCACAGGTGCATTCGCGGATCGAGTGACGCCTCAGGGAGGCGGTGGAGGCGGTGTCAGGCAGGTGCCTCCGGCGCAGAAGGTGCCCGGGCCGCAGACGGTCGTGCAGTTGCCGCAGTGCTGGTTGTTGTCGTCGGTCTCGGTCTCGCAGCCGTTGGCGTTGTTGCCGTCGCAGCTCGCCCAGTTCGCGATGCAGTTTAGCTGGCAGGTGCCCGTGGAACAATCCGGGTTGCCGCTGAGCCCACCGTCCACCTCGGTGAAGACGCCGCAGGCGTTCCCGCAGCCACCGCAGTTCGCGTTCGTCGTGAGCGAGGTCTCGCAGTCGGCGGCCGGGAACTGCGCGTTGCAGTGCGCGAACCCCGTGGCGCAGGCCGTTCCGCAGGTGCCGTTGCACGTGGGGACCTGATTGTAGCCCTTCGTCGTCTGGCACGCATTGCCGCACTGCCCGCAGTTGCTCGTGTCGCTCTGGCTGTTCGAGTCGCAGCCCGTCTTCGAGCCGTCGCAGTCCTGCCACGGCGAAGTGCAGGTGAACCCGCAGGTGCTCGCGGCGCAGCTCGGCGTCGCGTTGAGGAAGCCGCCGGGGCAGACCTTCTTGCAGGTGCCGCAGTTGAGGGCGTCGTTGGCGACGTTGTCCTCGCAGCCGTTGGCGTTGTTCCCGTCGCAGCTCAGGTAGCCGGCGTTGCAGTTCAGACTGCAGGCGCCGCCGGCGCAGACCGGCGCGTCGTTGCCCAGGCCACACACGGCGCCGCACGCGCCGCAGTTATTGAGGTCGATCTGGCCGTTGATCTCGCACCCGGTCGACGACTTGCAGTCCAGGAAGCCCTGGTTGCAGCTGTAGACGCAGCTGCCCTGGTCGCAGCCGGGGGCCGCGTTCTGGAACGGCCCGCACACGTCGCTGCACTTGCCGCAGTTGTTCGGATCGATTTGCAGGTTCGTGCAGGTCGTCCCGCAGGTCGTCGTCGGCGGAGCGCACACCGTCCCGCACGTGCCCCCGGAGCAGACCTGGCCGCTCTTGCACGCGTTGCCGCACATGCCGCAGTTCGAGTTGTCCGTGGCCGTGTTGGTGCACGCCGCGTTGCAGAACGTCTGCCCCGTCGGACACAGGCACGTCCCGGACTGGCAGGTCTCCCCGCCCGAGCATGCGTTGCCGCAGGTGCCGCAGTTGGCGTTGTCCGTCTGCGTGTTCGTGCAGGTGCCGGCGCACGACGTCTGTCCCGCGACGGGGCATCCCGCGTCGGTGCCGCCTTCGGCCGCCGCCTCGGGGGCCGCCTCCGCGACGACGACGTCGGCGACGAAGGTGTCCGGCGCCATCGAGGAGTCCTCGATCGTCCCCTCGTCGATCGCCATCGAGCTGTCGGCGCCGCTGCTGCTGCCGCCGTCGACGGCGGCCTCCGGCCCGCTCTCGACGGTGCTGTCCATCCCCGCGTCCTGTCCGCCCGTTTCGGGCGCGGTCGCGTCGGTTCCACTGCTGCTCGCGTCGACCCCGGCACACTGGGTCGCGCAGTTGTTCTGCTCGCACGCCTCGACGGCATTGGCCGACGTCTGGCACGAGCTCTCCTGGAGCTTGGAGGCGCAGCTCTCGGCCGTACCGTCGCTGCTGCAGATGCACGTGACGAAGTCGGCGCATGGCTGCTCGGCCGCCGCGATCTGGCCGGAGCACTTGCTCTGCACGCAGGTGCCGCACGCGGAGCTGCTGGCGGACTGCACGAACGCGCTGCACGTCCCCGAGTCCCCGCCCGCGCCGCTGCTGCTCGAGAAACAGTGGGCGAGCGCCGTCGAAAGGACGGCCATCCCCAGCAGCCGTTGCCAAGTGGTCTTCATGACTTCCCTCCAGAAGTGGGCTGGTTACGGATCAGCCCGATCCTGAGCCTACGCCGGCTCGAAAAAGTGCAAGGTTCACAAAGGAAGGGAACGCACCGACAATATTCCACCTCGGGCGCGAAACTCAAGCGTGGACGAAGAGGACGTTGGTCTAGCACTCTCCCCGCTCAATGCTTGGAGGACGCCGACGACGCGGAGGGGGACGGCGCACGGGGCGGGCGCCTCGTGTAGGTGACGCTCAGCTCCACGTGCGATCCGGCCGCCGCGTCGGCGGGGCCGACGACGGGCGTCGCGTACATGTCCATGTGGTAGGTCGCGTTCTCCCAGTGACTCTCGGCCTTGCCGCTCGGGCTCGTCGTCCCCGAGCCCTGGAAGCCCTGCATGTTCTGCACGTAGAAGAGCGCCACCTGTCCGGGCGAGTCGCTCGTCGAGAAGGACACATCCCAGGTCGGCACGAGCCGGATCCCCAGGTTCTTCGTCGCGACCACGTTGGTCGAGCCCGGGTACGAGGGGATCGACGACGGAAAGTCGTCCGGATAGCCGGTCCGCGCGACCGTCCCGCCCTCGGCCATGGCATCGGCCCCGGCGTCGGACCGCGAAGCGACCGGCTCGGGGGCAGGCTGCTTCTTGCACGCAGGGCACGCGAGAAAGAGGTAGAGGAGAAGGCCTGCCATCGGGATCGAAGCGCGCATCGCGCGCCACGATAGTCGATGGAAAACGACCGTGCACGGCGCTCCCTTCACCTCGCCTCGCGGGTCGCCCGACGACCGCCGTGAACGAAGAGATGGTCTGGAACTGCAACGACGATCAGCGAGAAGGCGCCGAGCACCTGCGCAAACGCCATCGCCGATTGCGTCACCACGCCGAGCTCGATCTCGCCGGCGAGATAGCGGGGGGCCACTTCAGCTGCCGACGCGATCGAGCGCTTCGCGCGTGCGCGCCAGCTCGTCGGGCGCGAGCTCCGGAAAGAGCCGTTCGGCCACGTCGATCAGCGCGCGGACCTCCGCCGAAGCGCGCGGCGCGTCGGCGCCCGTGGCGAGCGCCACCGCGAGCGCGGTGGCGGCGCGAAGCAGCGCCTCGGCCAGATCACCGCGCCGCCCCGGGATCCGTGACGCCAGCGCATCGACCGCGGAGGCCACGTCGAGCGCGGCGCCGTACCCCTGGCCGCCGGCGGCGATGGCCTTCGGAGACGCGGGCCTCTCGGCGGGCTCCGCCCCGGGCGGCGCGCCGCGCGGCTGCAAGCGCTCGGCGCGCTCGAGGGCATCCTCCATCGCGGTGACGCGCCCGACCGCCGCCGCGTCGTCGATGGTGAACCGGTCGTCCTCGGTGCCGACCACGTAGCCGAGCGTCCCGACCGGCGTCACGTGCGTGCCGGGGACCTTCGGGGCGCGGCCTCTCCAGCCGTTCAGGAACGTGAGCCAGCCGACCCTCGGATGGTGCGACGGTCGCGGGGGAGGTCCCCCGAGCAGGTAGCTGTCGGTGCTGACCACGCCCCAGTCGGCGTTCCAGACGACGGCGAGATCACCGAGGAGCGCGGTCATCGTCGCGCGGTGCAGCAGCGCGCCAGCCGCTCCCGGCCAGGGCATCCGGACGATGCACGAGTTCGGCGTCGGCGAGACGTGCGAGTGCATGTGCCCGCCCAGGTCGAGCTCGATCTTCGCGGAGCGCTGGTCCGCTTCGCCGTTCCAGACGACCACCCTCCAGCCGAGCTCCGGCACGTCGTCGACCGCGGGGGCGATGGCCTCCACGAGCTTCGCTCGCGCATCGCCTTCCGTCAGCTCCCAGGAGAGCGTCTCCTCGCGCGTGGGACGCATGACGTACCACCGCGATAGCAGCGCATCGTGGGCGCCCACCCTCGCGAGCGAGTCGAGGATGGGGGTGACGCACTCGTCCTTCGTGACCTTGCGGTCCTCCCAGTACACGCCCGCGTAGTGACGCTCTTCCATGACGGCCGGGAGGATAGAACGGTCGGCGCGCTCAGTGGTCCCCTCGTCCGCCAGGCTCGCTCAGAAACAGACGATGTCCGGCGACTGGGTCCATGCGCCGGAGGTGCAGCTGAGCGACGCCCCGTACACGGCCGACTCCGACTTGGCGCACTGGTTGTAGTTGCAGACAGTGCCGGAAGGGGCGCCGCAGGGTTCGCCGAAGTTGGGCAGCGTGGTGGGGCACACGCTCGTCAGCACCGTCGTCTGCCAGAAGCTCTCGTTGCGGCAGAGGTACCCTTCGCACGGGGCACATGTGTAAGCCTGCTCGCCGTAGACGCACGTGATGCCGAGGTCCGCCTCGCCGCAGGGGGCGGGGCCGGCGGTCGCCGACGCGGGCGACGCTCGGGGACAGAGTGGCTCACGGGAGGAGCACGAGTCACCGACCGATGCCCACTGACCGCTGATGCAGCTCTGGATGGTCCGGCACCCGAAGCGCGGGTCTTCGCCCCAGCTGCAGATGAGGCCCGCCTCGGAGCACTCGCTGCCCGCCTTCGGGGCAACCGCGGGACAGAGCGACTTCGTCGGCGCGATCATGCCGGGGGTGAACTCGACGGGCGCCGACGTGGCCGGCGTCGACACGGTGCCCGCCGGCGCGGTGGGCACTGGGGCCGTGGACGCCGGCTCGGTTTCGCCCGTGCCCGGGGCTGCCGACGAGCAGGCCACGAGAGGGAAGGTTGCCAGCACCAGCATTGTGGTGAGGCAGAAAACGTTCATTCCCACTACATAGCGCAACCAAGACGACATGGGTGTACTTCACAATGGTGACACTGCGAAATTACACCCATGACGGACGCGTCCGCCGGACGAGTGACTACCGTCCCCGCATCACGACCCGCATCACGATCCACATCCCGACCACCAACCCGGCGGCCACCAGCTTCGAGCGCGCCACGAGGTCCTCCAGCAGGAACGGAACGAAGAAGATCGCCGCCACGACCAGCGCTCCCACCACGACACGCGTCGCGGGGCCCCGCCGGCCACGCCGCTCCACGCTTCTCCAGGACTCGAGCTTGTCGCGCACCTCCGAGTAACCCTCGCCGCCGCGCGGGACCTGCGCTTCGAAGACGACGCCGCTCCTGGGGTCCGGCAGCGACTCCACGCGCAGGCCGCCGAGGCTGCCGTCCACCTCGACGATGAGCGCCACGCGATCGCGCGGGATGGCGTACCCGTCACGGACGTTCTCGACGTGGATGTCCTCGTCGCTGACCGTCACGACGAGGCTCCGGAGCTTGCGGCGCGTGCTCGAGTACCCGAGCGCGGCGCGGGTGACGACGAGCACGACGAGGACGGCGACGACCGCCCAGAAGACCCCGGTGGGCGCCCACCCCAGGCGAAAGAGCAGCACGATGGCCAGCGTCAGCGGCGCGAGCGAGCTGACGGCGCGCACCAGCGAGGCCCAGCGCGCGCGCCGCGCGGACTCGCGGTCGCCGAGCCGGTAGCGGATCATTTCGTTAGCCTACTTCACCGATGATCCGCCCCGCCCGCCCCGACGACGTCCCCACCGTGCTCGCGCTCATCCGCGCGCTCGCCCGCTACGAGAAGCTCGAGCACCAGGTCGTCGGCACCGAGGCCGACCTGCGGGAGCACCTCTTCGGCCCCCAGCCGCGCGCCGAGGTGGCGCTCGTCGAGGACGGCGGGGAGATCGCGGCGTTCGCGCTCTTCTTCCACAACTACTCGACGTTCCTGTGCAAGCCGGGGCTTCACCTGGAGGACCTCTTCGTCCTCCCCGAGCACCGGCGAAAAGGGTACGGACGGGCCCTGCTCGCGCACCTGGCGAAGCTCGCGGTCGAGCGAGGCTGCGGGCGCTTCGAGTGGGCGGTGCTCGACTGGAACGAGCCGGCGATCGCGTTCTATCGGTCGCTCGGTGCCGAGATGCTCGAGGACTGGCGCATCTTCCGGGTCACGGGCGAGGCGCTGGGGAAGCTCGCGACGACGTAGGCATCGGCGGCTTCTCGGGTGTCTCTCGGCCTGGCCGGCGCTCCTGGAATCGAGTGGTACGCTACCGGCCATGCGCGCGCGCGGGCCCGCCACTGTCGCAACGACCGCGCTCTCCGCCGTTGCGGGGCTCGCCGTGCTCGCGGCCGCCACGGACGCCCACGCCGATCCGCCGGCCAAGGCGCCCGTCGTGGTGGCGGCGATGGGCGATTCGCTGACCGACCCGCGGAGCGGCGGCGGCAAGTACCTCGACGTGCTGCGCAAGCGCTGCCCACAGAGCCGCTTCGACAGCTACGGCAAGGGCGGCGAGATGGTGAACCAGATGCGCCATCGGTTCACCGACGACATCTTCGGGCCGGGAAAGCCGGCGTACACGCACGTCATCGTCTTCGGCGGCGTGAACGATCTCTACAGCGATCTCACCGCCGGGCGGACGCCCGCCCTCATCGAGCGCGACCTGACCGCGATGTACGACGCCGCCCACAAGCACGGGGCGAAGGTCGTCGCCATCACGGTGACGCCGTGGGGCGGGTTCACGCGCTACTTCAACTCGACGCGCCTCGCCGCCACCCTTTCGCTCAACCAGTGGATCCTCGCCCAGCGCACCTCGGGCGCCATCGAGGCGGCCATCGACGCGTACCCGCTCCTCTCGTGCGGCGACTCCACGAAGCTCTGCGATCGGTTCCTCGGCAACTTCAAGGACGGCCTCCACTTCGGCGCCGAGGGGCACGAGAGGCTCGGCGAGGAGATCTTCACCCAGGCGTTCACGGGCTGCTCGTGATGCGCCCGACCGCGAGCGCCGCTCGCTGGGCGATCGCGCTCGTGTCGGCCGGGCTCGCGTGCGCGCCCGACCGCGAGACGGCGACGCCCGCGCCATCCGCCGTCTCGCCGCCGTCGTCGCCCCCCCCATCCGTCACGGCGACCGCGAGCCTGGTGGCTCCTCCTCCGCCCCCCGCCCCTCCGGCGCCGCCCGAGCTGCCGCGCGGCGGTCGCACGCTCTTCCCCGACTACCGGCTCGTCGGCTTCTGCGGGACACCGGGCGCGCCCGCGCTCGGACCGCTGCTCGACCACCCCGCGAACAAGGCCGAGAAGCTGCTCTCCTACGCGAACCAGTACGACGACGGCCGCAAGATCCTGCCCGTCTTCGAGCTCATCGCGGTGGTGGTGCAGGCGGGCGGCGGCGCGGACGGCAAGTACCGCGCGCGCGTGCTCGACGCGACGGTCGACGAGTACCTGGCGGCGGCGCGCCAGAACAAGGGGCTCTTGCTCCTCAACATCCAGCCCGGCCAGTCCGACTTTCTCACCGAGGTGCAGCGCTTCGAGCGCTACCTCCGCGAACCGGACGTCGGCGTCGCGCTCGATCCGGAGTGGGCAATGCTGCCGAAGCAGACGCCGAACCACTTCTACGGGCAGACGAACGGCGAGACGATCAGCGGCGTCATCGCGTACCTGTCCGACATCGTCACGAAGAACGGTCTGCCCGAGAAGGCGCTCGTCTTCCACAAGGAGAACAACTACGTCGTCAAGAACGAGGACGCGATCGTCACCGCGCCTGGGGTCGCGGTCATCCGGAGCATCGACGGCTACGGCAACAAGTGGGTGAAGGCGAACACGTACGCGTTCCTCATGAGGACCAGGGCCCCGGGCGTCCACCCGGGCTTCAAGCTGTTCTTCGACGAGGACCGGCAGAACGGCCAGCAGCTCATGTCCCCGGCGGAGGTGATGAAGCTCGTCCCCCCGCCGGAGTACGTCATGTACGAGTGAGCGGCTCGCTCACGGGGTCCCTTCACGGCAGCCCCGCCGAGCTGCGCAGGGCGGCGAGGTCGAAAGCGGCGAGCGGCACCTTGAGGGCGCGGTACGTGGTGTTTCCGTCCGGAAACGTGAGGTCCGCGAGGTCGTTGCCGGCGACGTCGACCTCGGTGAAGCCGGCGCCGGGGATGTCCCCCCAGCCGATGATGCGCGACCCGTCGGGCAGGATCCGGAAGCTGCCCATCGCGAGGCTCGGGCCCGGGCCGGCGCGTTGCCACGTGACGGTGGCCTTCCCGAGCCCGGTGCCGCCGTCACCGCAGCCGCCGTCCAGCGTGGCCTCGCCGTTGTTCGGGCCGACGGCCACGTCGTAGACGACCGCGCGCGCGGGGGCGATCTCGTCGCTCTGGTCGTCGAAGAGGGAGATGTGCCCGCTCCCACCGCCGCACGAGGGCGACCAGTCAGGCTGAAACCGCGCGTCGTGCTGCTGGACGAACGGGTCGGGGACCTCGATGAACGTCGCCCCGTCCTTGCTGGCCTGCGCGCCTCCCATCTTCCAGAGCACGTTGCCGGTCGACCGCTCGATGAGGAACACGGAGTTCAGCTGCCGGGCCGAGACGAGGAGGTTGCCCGTCCCCGGCTCCACGTCGATGGAGTTGCAGTGAATGGGATCGATGGCGAGGGACGCGTCGGGTCCGTACGGCAAGAACTGCGGGATGACCGAGTCGGCGAGGACGTCGAAGTGATCGGTGGCGGTCCAGGTCCAGACGACGGTTCCGTCCGGCGCGATCTCGAGCAGGTTGCAGGCGACGATGGACTGCGTCCCGCTGACGGTCTGAAGGCCACCGTCGAGCTCGAGGACCTGCATGCCGTCGACGTTCACGCCCGGCTGCAGCGGGCTCGAGATGACGAGGT